>JAILGA010000143.1 GCA_024697225.1 Lachnospiraceae bacterium | reverse complement strand
CGGGGCTGTTAAGTTTTATGAGACGATGGGACTTAAGCCTCTGAAGGTCTGCATGGAGCAGATACTATAAGCCTCTGAAGGTCTGCATGGAGCAGATGCTATAATACTCTGAAGGTCTGCATGGAGCAGATACATTAAGAGTCTGCATGAATCAGATGCTTTAAAAGTCTGCATGGAGCAGATGCTTTAATAGCCCGGGCCGGGAGAAGATTCATTCTGAGAGAAAAAACTTCATAATACGTATGTGATTGATAATCGCGGCATTCTCTGCTATCATATTTTGGATGCGGAAGGACGTGATAACTTATAGATTTGCATGTCGGAAAAGGAAGAATGAACATCGCTGCAGACAATAAAAATGAAAAGCATGCCGGAAAAGTCATCCTGGCAGTCAAGATACTTTTCTTTCTTGTTATAGCATTATCTGCTGCAGGTCTCTGGTATTTCAGCAGCATAGATCACTCGGATCCCAGGGAATACACAGATCCGGTATTTATCGAGAAGTGGTCCGTTACCATGCCGGACGGCAGTGTGGTCGAAGCCGGAAGCTCGTTCAGAAATGACGGCAAAAGAATGGGTGATTTCACGGTGGAATCGACTCTTCCTGAAACGGTTTCCGATGATTCCTGCCTGTGCTTCATTATCGGCGGCGATGTTGCGGTGTATGTGGACGGAGAACTGCGAAAGGATTTTGTTGCCGCAAGGGATATGGTGATACCGGGCGGATGTGTTAAGAGATTCTTTATGCATGTTCCGCTGAAGGCCGAAGATGCGGGAAAGGAAGTGAAGCTGATCCGCAAAAGTACCACCAAATCGGGCTTTGTATATCAGCAGACCCTTGTTGCCGACGACGCTTCCTTTATGGGCTTCATGTATTCGAAGTACGGTGCATCGTTCCTGCTCTCACTCCTGCTTGCTCTGTTTTCCGCGATAATAGTCGTTGTCAGCATCATAATGATGCTGGTTTACAGAAGACGGATCGAGATGCTTTACGGATCCCTGTCTGTTTTTATCATCGCCGGGTGGCTTATCACCAATTCATTCCTTTATCCCTTTATCTTCGGGCATTATCATATTGACGGAGTCATAAACTATATACTGTGTCTTATGATGCCTTTTAGCCTGGCATTTTACATTGATGCACTCCAGCACGGGAGATACCGGATCTATACCGGGACGGTTCTGTGTCTTGCATCGGTAAATCTCGTGGGCTGGCCCATCCTGCATTTTACGGGCGTTTTCCCTTTTCCGAATGCGCTGATTTTTATTGACGCATTTCTTGCTGCCGAACTCCTGATAGTTGCCGGCACCCTGGCCACTGATCTGATCCGCGGTTACATGAGAGAGTACAGATATACGGCCATAGGTATCTCGGGCTTTATGATCTGCGGCGTGGGAGAGATAGTAGTGCTCAATTTCCTTCCGATAATAAACGGAGACATCCTGATGCTGTCGGGACTTGGCTTTATGCTTGCGCTCTCCGTTGTCCAGCAGATCGCCGATCTGATGAAGGCGAGCGAAGAAGGGAAAAGAGCTATCGATCTCTCGGAAGCCAAGACCAGATTCCTTGCCAACATGTCCCATGAGATTCGTACCCCGATAAATGCAATTCTGGGCATGAACGAAATGATACTTCGTGAGAATAAGGATCCTGCGATCGACGAGTATGCGGAAAGCGTCAGGAGTTCCGGACAGATGCTTCTGATGCTGGTAAACGACGTGCTTGATTTTTCCAGGATCGAAGCCGGCAGGATGGAGATCAGTGAAGCGGAGTTTTCTTTTTCCTCCATGCTTCGAAGCATCATGCCGATAATACGTGAAAGAGCGTATGAGAAGGATCTTAAGCTTCAGACCGTGATACAGGGTGAAGTTCCCGACGGAATGATCTCCGATGAGTTCCGCATCAGGCAGATACTGATCAACATTATGAGCAATGCCGTAAAGTATACCGATACAGGCACGGTTTCGCTGATACTTGACGGCGGATATACAGGTGATGACGTATACCGGCTCAGGATGAGCGTCAGGGACACGGGCCGTGGCATAAAAGAAGAGGATCAGAAGCATCTCTTTGAAGCTTTTGCCCGTGCCGACGAGAAGAAAAACAGAAGCATAGAGGGCACCGGACTGGGACTTGCCATAGTAAAGAGGATACTTGATTCCATGGGAGGTGAGATATCCGTTGTAAGCAAGTACGGAGAGGGCTCCGAATTCACGGTGTGCCTTCCCGTGAAGGTCATTGACAGGACGCCCGTAAGTGATGATTCCGAGAGAAGGACGGAAAGCTCCGCAGCTGATGAAAATGCCTCTGCTTACAGAGCGCCTGAGGCCGCCGTCCTCGCAGTAGACGATAACAACTCCAATCTCAAGATCGTGAAACTTTTCCTTAAGCATGTCGGCATAGTCCCGGAACTGTGCGACAGCGGCAAGGAGGCAGTGGAATTATGCAGGCAGAAGCGCTACGATCTGATACTCCTTGATCACATGATGCCCGATCCCGATGGAATAAAGACTCTTGGACTCATAAGAAGTGATATGGAGTCGAAGAACAGGGAGACCCCGGTCATTGTGCTCACTGCCAATGCGCTGGCGGGAAGTGCCAAGCTGTATGCGGATGCGGGCTTTGCGGACTATCTGACCAAACCCCTGGATTCTGCGCTCCTTGAACGTACAGTGAGAAAGTATCTGCCTGAGGATAAGATATTAACGGCGGCTGAGGAAACTTCTGCTCCGGAACAAGCGCCTTCCGAAGATACTTCATCTACCGTGGAGGAAACTTCTGCTCCGGAACAAACGCCTTCCGAAGAGACTTCACCTGCCGGCGGGACCTTCGAACCCATGTCCTTCAGGGAAAAGCTTGAAATGATAGAGGGGCTTGATTATGAAGCGGCGCTTGGCTATGCAGGAGGCGATGAGGAGCTGCTTAAGGAGATGGTCGATATAGTATCTTCCGAGTGCGATGAAAAGATAGAAAGAATGCGTGCGAGCATCGCTTCTAAGGATTGGAACGGATACGGCATCACGGCTCATTCGGTCAAGGGGGTTATGGCATCTCTCGGACTCGCGGAATTAAGCGCAAGAGCAAGGAAGCATGAATATGCAGCAAAAAATTCGGAAACTGATTTCATAGAATCTGATTGCGAAGGCTTTTTTGAGGCATATCGTGATGTATGTGTCAGAATGAGATAAGGTGGACTGAAACGGAGAGGATATTATGAAAAGCATCAGGATAACGGCAATTGTATTATCGGCAGTTCTCGCCTTTTCCTGCGCATCCTGCGCAAGCAGCGCGGGCAGCGGAACTGATGCCGGGGAGCAGAATACACAGCAGACTGCTGATGGCGCCGCCGGTGCGGATACTGTGGCGCAGACCGGGGAAACGGACAACCAATCCGCAGCAGGCGCGGCAGAGTCTGCAGAAGCCGGCGGCAACGCATCCGCAGACGCTGATAAGACGGATGAGATAAGCTTTGATGTGCTGATAAAGCGCATGGAAACCGAGGATAAGTTCACGCCTCCGGATGACGGGGACGATAATGGGAGTACGGAACAGGTTCCGTACGGTTATGTGTGCTACCCGGAATTCCGGGTGCCGGATGCACTTAAAAAATCCTATCCCGCTCTTGCAAAGACGTTGAACAGCCTCAGCATGGAGTATTACGAGAGGGCTGTGAAGACGCTTGCAGAGGAAGCGCAGATGGGCTCGGAGATGGCGCAGTACCGCGACAGCTTTTTCGGATCGAATGAAGAGAACTGGGAGCCATATTTCTACAGGGCTGATGATAATATCGTATCCTATATGGTGAGCGAGGAATCCTGGTACAACGGCCCCCATCCCTTCACGGATTTTTCCTGCGTGGCAATTGATCCGAAAAGCGGGGAGAGGATCCCCTTCAGTGATATATTTACCGATATGTTCAAGGTGCCGGAGCTCATATATGACCATCTGGAAAACATCGACGGTGAATATGAGTTCACGGAGGAGGACAGAAACAGTATATATCCCACGATCGAGAACATGGTGGCAGACGGGGATATCACCTGGGCGCTCGGCGAGGACGGTCTGCACATACAGTTCAATGCCTATGAGCTTATGTATTATGCCTTTGGCCCGATATCGAGTTTCATCTCCTATGATGAACTGGGGGATCTTCTTGCGCCTGCGTATGCGCTTCCCGCGCAGATGCCGAAGACGGCTCTGGATGTCAGGATCACGAAGAAAGATGATACGGAAAAGAATGTAGAAAAATGGCCGCTCGATAAGATACTCAGATATTACGAGCCGGATGAACCTTATGATGCGGATGTTGAGGAGAGCAAGGATTTCTACATAAGCTGTCCCGACTGGAACGAGAGACCTTATGCGGCGCCTGGCGTGACCGATCCAATAGGAGAATCCCTGATCACTCTCGAGGAAAAGGATAAAACTGTCAGCGACTGGCTCGATCAGGGCGCCTGGTCGGCCGAGACCGGTATACCTTTTGCCCTGTCTTTCCGTACAGCCGAAAATGACACTTACGATGACGGCTCATATACATATTATACCGATAACAGGGATTACACCTCGCTTATATTGGAAGTGAGGGAGTCGACCTCGGAGGTTCTGGTCGGACGGTATGATTTCAGCGATTTCATGAACACACCGACACCCGGAAATGAATTTACGGAACTGGAGATCCCTTATGCTCAGCTGGTTGACGGGGTGCTCTATACTGAGATATCCCACAGAACCTATTCCGCGGACCAGCCCTGCAACGCTTTTATCGTCGCTGTCAATGCATATGACGGCAGTCTGCTCTGGAGAAGCGACATGCTGGTCGCCAATGCGAACAACTTCCTTGTGATTGACGATCAGATAGTCTGCGGATACGGCTTCACCGCGGAGGACGACTATGTGTATATACTCAGCATCCACAACGGCGCCGTGCTTGATCGCTGGAAGGTGAAATCCGGTCCCGACCAGTTCATACGGCAGGACGGATATATCTATGTGCTCACCTATAATACTGCATATAAATATGAACTGACCTTTGGCTGAGGAAAGTCAGCATTTGCAAATCTGAAATACTTGGGCTATAATGCTCGAGGCACGTAATAAAGTGACTAAAGAGAGGAGATCCGATAAAATGCAAGGTTACAAACCCACAATGCTGCTGATAATGGACGGGCTGGGGCTCAGGGAGGAGCGCGAGGCCAACGCGGTTGCGCTTGCAAATACACCTACGCTCGATATGTTAAAGGAGAATTATCCTTTTGTGAAGGGATATGCGTCGGGTCTGGCGGTCGGACTGCCTGACGGACAGATGGGAAATTCCGAAGTCGGCCACATGAACATGGGAGCCGGAAGGATCGTCTATCAGGAGCTGACAAGGATCACCAAGTCCATACAGGACGGCGATTTCTTTACAAACGAAGGGCTCATGAGCGCGGTGGAGAACTGTAAGAAAAATGACTCCGCGCTTCATATGTACGGTCTGGTATCCGACGGCGGTGTGCACAGCCACAACACCCATATCTACGGACTGCTTGAACTTGCAAAGAGAAACGGCCTGAAGAAGGTCTACATCCACTGCTTCATGGACGGCCGCGATACGCCGCCGGAGAGCGGTATAGACTATATCAGAGAGCTCGAAGCCAAATGTAAGGAAATCGGTGTTGGCGAAATTGCGACAATTTCTGGACGTTATTACGCAATGGACAGGGACAACAATTACGACCGTGTCGAGGTTGCGTACAGAGCTTTGACAAAGGGTGAGGGCAATACTGCGGAAAGCGCGGTCGCCGCCATGGAAGCCTCCTATGCCGCAGGGAAGACTGACGAATTCGTCATCCCCGTTGTCATTATGAAGGACGGCAAGCCCACAGCCACCATAAAGGACGGCGATTCTATCATCTTCTACAATTTCAGACCCGACAGAGCAAGAGAGATCACCCACTGCTTCTGCGATGACGAATTTGATAAGTTTGACAGAGGAGAGCGCCTCAAGATCACATATGTGTGCTTTGTCGACTACGATCCCACAATCCCCAACAAGGAGATAGCGTTTAAGAAGGTGCTGCTCACAAACACCTTTGGCGAATGGCTTGCGGCAAAGGGAATGAAGCAGCTTCGCATAGCAGAGACAGAAAAATACGCGCACGTGACCTTCTTCTTCAACGGCGGTGTTGAGACTCCCAATGAGGGCGAGGAAAGGATACTGGTGCCCAGTCCCAAGGAGGTGCCGACCTATGATCTCAAGCCCCAGATGAGCGCGCCTGAGGTCTGTGAGAAGGTGCTCGAAGCCATCCATTCCAAGAAGTACGATGTGATAATACTCAACTTTGCCAATCCCGACATGGTCGGCCACACCGGTGTGCTTGAAGCGGCGATCAAGGCGGTGGAGACTGTCGATACCTGCGTCGGAAAGATCGTTGATGCGATAAAGGAGGAGAACGGAACGCTGTTCATCTGTGCGGATCACGGAAACTGCGACTGCATGGTGGACCCCGCGACCGGTGAGCCTCATACCGCTCATACCACCAACCCCGTGCCTTTCATCCTTGTGAATTACGATCCTGCGTATACACTGGCGGAGGGCGGATGTCTGGCGGATATCATCCCCACACTTATAGAGTGCATGGGTGAGGAGAAACCGGCTGAGATGACGGGCAAGTCGCTTCTGGTAAAGAAATAAAGAAAATGCTTGCATTAAACGACTGAATGTGATAGTATCAGTTATTGTGTTTCGCACAGGACGTGCGGGGCGTTTAACAAAAGCATCTGAACAGGGAGTAATATCATGGAAGTTTTATCGATAATATTGGGAATTGTGTATGCTCTTATCTGCTGTGCACTGGTTGTGATCGTGCTTTCACAGGAAGGCAAGGAACAGGGCCTGGGTGCCATCGGCGGAGGATATACTCCCGATACATACTGGAACAAGATCAAAGGCAGATCAAGAGAGGGAATGCTCAAGAAGGGAACCGCCGTGCTTGCAGGACTGTTTGTTGTCCTTTCGGTCGTACTTTCCATGAGCTTCTTAAACTGATCGTAATAGCATAGTTATCAGTACAGGACTGCCGCGATCCATGCGCGGCAGTCTTTTTTCTTCACACAGAGGTGATATATGTCACAGAGCAGCGGCGAGAAGCTTATCGCCAACAACAAAAAAGCATATCATGATTATTTCATTGACGAGGAGTGTGAAGCGGGTATAGAACTCTTCGGCACAGAGGTGAAATCCATCAGGATGGGGAAATGCTCCATAAAGGAGTCCTATGTGCGTATAAAGAACGGGGAGGCTGTAATCCTGGGTATGAACGTGAGCCCGTATGAGATGGGGAATATATTCAACAAGGATCCTTTAAGGACGAGGAAGCTGCTGCTTCACAAAACCGAGATAAGGAAGCTGGACCGGGCTGTTTTGACAGAAGGTTATACCATAGTTCCTCTGAGAGTTTATCTGAAGAAGGGACTTGTCAAGGTCGCAATAGGTCTTGCCAGAGGAAAAAAGCTCTACGATAAGAGAGAATCGATCGCCAAAAAGGACGCAAAGAGAGCGGCGGAGAGGGACTTCAAGGTCAGGCTTCGTTGACAGACCGGAAGGTTCTGCTGTATAATATTATATTTATAAAATGCACAGATATAAGACGGCAGTATGGGAAGACACCGGCGGTCAGGCAGTACCGGCAGACATAAGGGACGACGGATGACAGTAGTTGAGTATGAAAACAGAACTGCGAGGAGAAAGAGAGAAGAATACCTCGTAAAGATGGCGGTCACTATCTCGCTGACCATCTTCACCTCGGTCATAGCGGTGGCCGGGGCTGTCTTTATGCTCCTTAGATGCGAGATGAAAAAGAACAGGGCGAATAAGCCTGAGACAGTGACAGTGAGACAGGCAAAGGAATCCTCCGGAAAGCACGGGATGACTCCGGCACTGCCTGATACGGACAGATTCATGGCCAGGCTTTTTGCGCCCGGGGATGAGGGCTTCTCTGTCTTCCAGGAGGACGGGGACGGATATCTGAACGATGCCGCAAGCAGCGGCTTTGAGATACTCGACAGAGAGAGACTCGACTGGAAAGACGTGATGGTGCCGTACTTTGAGGATGCCGATGAAGAGGCTTGGGACTCCGGATCGGATCTCGAGGATGGGGAGGACGCCGATGGCGAAGATGACGGGCTGTTCTCCGATGATCTGGTATTCGGCGAGGTGTTCAGAAATGAGGAGGAGCCTGCGGAGGATGACGCATATGAGGGTGCTCCCGTGTCAGTGTGGTCTTCGGCCAAAAATGTAATCCTTGATCTTGATTACAACAGCGATGTGGATGATGTGTGCGCCCTGAGACTGGCTGCTCAGATGCATAGTGCCGGGAATATCAGGCTTCTTGCGGTGGGACTTTCCACATCGGGCGATGCGCCTGCCAAGGCCGCCCACGGACAATTGTGCTACGACGGACTGGGTGATATTCCCATCGGGACCAGTTCCGTGACCGTTGAGACCGGATCGCCGTACTGGGATGAATTCATAAGCGCCTTTTTCTATGAGGGTAATTATGTGCAGGCGGATGCCGTGCAGCTGTATAAGCAGAAGCTTAGGGAGTGTGCGGCGAGAAATGAGACCATACGTTTCGTGACAACGGGCTTTGTCACTAATCTCGCGGCTCTTTTGAAGGATCCTGAGGGATATGATCTCGTGAGAGATCACGCGGACAGCTTCTATATAACAGGCGGCGGCTGGAAGCAGGGATCCGATTTCAATTTTGTCTTCACACCCGCGACAGCAGAGGCGATAAGATATGTCGTCGACTATTCGCCGGTTCCGGTCGTCTTTTCGACGAACATGTCGATCAAGGGCGAGCGCGGAGATGTGATGATGTGCGGCGCGAGTATGATGAGGAAGGACACGGACGGCGATGATCCGGTTACGAGGGCGTTCCGGGCCTATGAGAGGGAAAACAACACGTCCCTTTCGGGCGGACGCTTTGCCTGGGATCCCATGTGTACCTGGGTCGCCTGCATGAATGATGATGCGGCGACTAAGACACATCTCGTACCGATGAAGGTCTATGTCGACGGTTCCAACGGATACAATCAATTCTATCCGGAGGCGGAAGATACCAACTGCAAGGTCATATTCAGGGATTCGGAGGATCTCGGCTGGTATCAGGGACAGCTTGAGACCTGGGTCGACAGAGGACTCAGATGACGGCAACGGAGAGAGTAATGAGAAACAGAAGCTTCAGGACAATTGCATTTTGTACAGCCGCGGTTATGCTTATGTGCTCCTGCGGGACATCAGCTGTTCCGGGTGAACAGACAGAGCAGCCTTCGGACCAGGTACAGGAGACGGCACCCGGGACAGATAGCAAAGCCACTGATACTGCGGATACCGTTCAGACTGAAACAGTTCAGAACGGCGCCGGTGAAGAGACAAAAAACGCAGATACGCCTGACACCGAAGCCGCAGAAACCGTGCAGGTTCAGGGCGAGGGAGAATATCTCCTGTATGATGAGACATATAAGAACGCATATATGATCGATTCCGCCGGGAACAAGCTTGCATATTATGACATAAGTGAGCTGGCGGGGCTGCTGCCCGGTGGTGAGTATTCCAACTATTTTCAGACTGCCGGGGACGGTCTGCTGTATTATTCGACATATGTGAACGTTGACGATAAAAGCTTATACAGGATATGCGCCGTGGATCCGGAGCGCAGGGAGACCGCTGTCGTATGGACAGCCGGGGAAGAATGGTATGATGAGTCGGTAGATCTTTATGACGGAAAGCTCCATGTGACCTACAGCAAAGATAATGCCAAGGGAGAGGCCATCCTTGTCCGTGAACCCGGAAAGCTTGTATTTACCGAGGAGAACAACGACCTTGCAGACTTTTTCGAGGCCACAAAAGGCTATTCGCTTTACGGCACCGCCAGAGAGCCCGTCCATTATTACGACAGATGCTGCTATGAGAGGGTTTTTGACGAATGCGGATTTGTGATCGGCAACGACTATGAGAATAAGAAATGGTATATGATATCCCGGGACGGAAAGATGAGCGATATAACCGCGATGTCGGGCAAGAACGTGATAATGGAGCATTTTGACGCGGATTATCTGATCTATACAGAACTTAAAGAGGACTATTCCGCGGGCGACAGCTTCGTGATGAGTGTTGACACCTTTGGCACGAGAAAGACGGATCTGAGGAGCGACGACAGCTCTCTGGTGGCCTTCAGGGACGGATGCATGTATTACTCCGTCGATAAGGGGCAGGAGTATAACGTGCGGGATGATCATATTTACAGATATTCCTGCGCTGATGACATGAAATCCGAGCTCTATTCCGTGAAGAGCGTTCCGGGAGCGATGCTTGTGACGCCCGGTATCCAGGGTCTCAGACTCATCGGTGACAGGATCTATTTTGCGGGAGTGTCGGGAGACAAGCTTGACTGGTTTTATGTCGATGCGAAAAAGGGCGGGGATCCTGTGGACGCCGGCCTTAAGATCAGCGATATCGATGTGTTCAGATACGGCACGGTGGATTACAGATCCGAGTCGGAAAAGTGCGATTACTGCGGCACTATGCTGTCCCAGACGTACTGCGAAACTCTCAGGCTCGATCAGTCGTGGTCCGCTCATGCAGACAAGATCAACGACTATCTTGAACAGATGATGAACGGCGATTTTGTCACGGATGAGGAATATGAGCAGACGGATGAGAACTGCGATGAGCACAGAGAGTATCCCCAGATGTGGAATACCACAAAGGAGAGCCATATAGACAAGGTATCCGTGCTTTTTGACAGGTATCTGGCCATCGATATATCGGGCTACTGGTACGGCGGCGGAGCGCACGGTTATCCGATAAGAGGGCAGCATATCTTTGACCTGCAAAGCGGTGAGTGCCTGAAAACAAAGGATTTCTTTGCGGGCAGCGAGGAGGATTTCAAAAAGATCATCGCCGAGAAGACAAAAGAGGACTACAAACGGCAGGAGAAGGAAAATCAGTATCCGCAGTATTTTGCGGAATCAGCGGATGAGGTATATGATCAGGCCTATGAAAATGCCTCTCTTGATACTCTGAGTATCGAGTACTCCGAAGACGGAGCGCTGATCGTATACAGTCCCTATGAGATGGGCGCGTATGCATCGGGATATATAGAGGTCCCCGTTTCATACAGGGAACTCTTCGGACGTGACAGTCTGTAAGTTGGTAAACAGTCAAGATCATTAAAATGATTCATGAGAGGAGTATAAAATGAAAGGTCTTAAGGATTATGTGCGGACAATACCCGATTTTCCCCAGCCGGGCGTCATGTTCAGGGATGTCACCGCTGTCGTGCAGGATGCGGACGGACTTAAGCTCGCAATAGACACGATGCAGGATCTGGTGGCGGATCTCGATTACGATGTCATCGCAGGGGCAGAGGCCAGAGGCTTCATATTCGGCACGGTAATCGCGTATAATACGCACAAGGCATTTGTCCTTATAAGAAAGAAGGGCAAGCTTCCCTGCGAGACCGTGGAGGCTACTTATAATCTCGAATACGGGACAGCGACCATAGAGATGCATAAGGATGCGATAAAGCCGGGACAGCGCGTGCTCATAGTGGACGATCTGGTAGCCACCGGCGGCACGATAAAGGCTATGATAGATCTTGTTGAAAAGTGCGGCGGTGTAGTCGCGGGTATCCTGGTCCTGATGGAACTCAAGGGCTTAAACGGAAGGGAATTCCTGAAGGGATACAGACTTGACAGTGCCATAAGCTACGAGGGAAAGTGATCTTATGACCTACGACGGCGGGCATGCTGATTTCGACAGCAGAGTGATCGAAGATATAGAGGAATTCCAGGCTCCGGAAAAGCTTTTTTCGGATCTGGTTCAGCGCGTCCGCAGATACCATCCCTCGGATGATATCTCTCTTATAGAAAAGGCATATCATACCGCTTATGATGCCCACAAGGATCAGGTAAGAAAATCCGGCGAACCGTATGTGATCCATCCTCTCTGTGTCGGTATAATACTTGCCGATCTTGAAATGGACAAGGAGACTATAATCGCCGGACTTCTTCATGATGTCGTGGAAGATACGGTCATGACGACCGAACAGATAGCACAGGTATTCGGCGAGGATGTGGCGAGCCTTGTGGACGGCGTCACCAAGCTGACCAGCCTTCATCTTGCCAATCACTACAGCGACAAGACCGCGGCACAGCTCGAGGTCCAGGGCACCAACCTGAGGAAGATGTTTTTGGCGATGGCCAAGGACATAAGGGTTATACTGATCAAGCTCGCAGACCGCCTCCACAACATGAGGACTCTCAAGTATCAGTCCCCGGAGAGCCAGCGAAGGATAGCCCAGGAGACGCTGGATATATATTCTCCCATAGCTGAGAGGCTCGGTATTTCAAGAGTCAAGGTCGAGCTTGACGATCTCTCGCTCAAGTATCTTAAACCCGACGTATATGCCGATCTCGTGGAAAAGGTGGAGACCACCAAGCACGAGAGGGAAAACTATGTCTTTGAGATAGTCGAAAATGTGAGAAAGCACATTGCCGCCGCAGGCATCAGGGCAAGTGTCGACGGCAGGGTAAAGCACTATTTCAGCATATATAAAAAGATGAGGAACCAGGGAAAGAGCCTGGATCAGATATATGATCTGTTTGCGGTAAGGATAATCGTCGATGACGTTAAGGACTGCTATGCGGCTCTCGGAATAATACACGAGATGTATAAGCCGATCCCCGGACGTTTTAAGGATTATATCGCCATGCCCAAGGCGAATAATTACCAGTCTCTTCATACCACGCTCATGGGGCCGCTGGGCCTGCCTTTTGAGATACAGATAAGGACCAGGGACATGCACAGGGCAGCCGAATACGGTATTGCTGCCCACTGGAGGTATAAGGAGAGCGGGAGTGGTGACAAGAGCAGCATAGGGAGCGAAGAGGCGAAGCTTGCATGGCTCAGACAGATCCTCGAGTGGCAGCAGGAGATGAGCGACAATCAGGAGTTCATGAACCTCTTAAAGAGCGACCTGAACCTGTTCTCCGATGATGTATACTGCTTTACCCCGGGCGGCGAGGTGAAGAATCTCCCCGCGGGCTCCACACCTATAGATTTTGCATACAGCATACACAGCGCCATCGGAAACAAGATGATCGGCGCCAAGGTTAACGGCAAGCTCGTCCCCATAGATTACAAGATACAGAACGGCGACAGGATCGAAGTTCTGACCAGTGCCAATTCTCCGGGACCCAGCCGAGACTGGATATCCATAGCAAAAAGTACCTCCGCGAGGAACAAGATCAACCAGTTCTTCCGCCACGAATTAAAGGATGAGAACATCCAGCGCGGCAAGGAACTCCTGCAGCAGTTCTGTAAGACGAGAGGCGTTGATCTGGGCGAAGTCAACAAGGCAGAATATCAGGATATCATCGTCAGGAGATACGGCTTCCACGACTGGGACAGCGTGCTTGCTGCCGTGGGTCACGGCGGCCTCAAGGAAGGCCAGGTTGCCAACAAACTCCTGGAACTGAACGAAAAGGAACACAACCGCAGCCTGACTGACGAAGAAGTACTTGCGGCGGTGGCGGATGGTCTTGTGCCCAGGATCTCGCAGTCCGGCAATGCCATTCTGGTAAGAGGCGTACATGATGTGGCGGTCAGGTTTTCAAGGTGCTGCAATCCTGTTCCGGGTGACGACATAGTGGGCTTTGTGACAAGGGGAAGAGGCGTCACTATCCACAGAAGAGACTGTGTGAACATAAGGACCATGTCGCAGGTCGACAGGGAGAGGCTCATCGATGCCGAATGGGAAGACGGCGTGGGAGACGGTGAGAAATATGTCGCCGACATCAAGATCTACGCCAATGACAGACCGGGGCTTCTCGCTGACATATCAAAGACTCTGACCGAGAAGAATATCAGTATCATCACAATGAACACCAGGATAAGCAGACAGGGGCTCGCGACCCTTGACACATCCTTCCAGGTCGAGAACAGGGAAGAGCTTCAGAACCTGGTTGAAAGGCTCAGACAGATAGAGAACGTGATAGATATCGAGAGGACCAGCGGATGAGCGCGGGGGACGGGAACTCTTCCGTGCGCGCCGCACGCATGGTCCTTGGAATGGTACAGACAAACACCTGGATCATCTATAGGGATACGGATGAGACGGACAAAACCGGCGCGAAAGCCGTCATCATCGACCCCGCAAGCGACGGGGAGAGGATATATGACAGACTCGCAGAAAAGGGTTTTGTGATCGAGAGCATCCTCCTTACCCATGGGCATTTTGATCATATCGACGGCATAGCAGGGCTTAAGAGAAGAGCTGAGGCAGACGGGCGTGAGCTTGCTGTATCCTGTCTCGATGCCGAACTGGAGATCTGTGAGAATCCTGATCTCAACTGTTCGTCCTCCATGGGAGGAAGAGTCTTTGGCGTGACGCCTGACAGGATTTTTTCCGACGGTGATGAGATCGAAGCAGCCGGTATAGTATTTGAAGTTATTGCAACGCCCGGACATACAAAGGGCAGCTGCTGCTTTTATATAAAGGAAGCCGGCATTCTGATAGCCGGTGATACTCTGTTTGAAGAGAGTGTGGGCAGGAGCGATCTGCCTACCGGTTCCATGTCTGAACTTATCAGGTCGGTAAAGGACAGACTCCTTATCCTGCCTGATGATACGCTGGTCCTTCCCGGACACGGGGGCGAGACCACGATAGGACACGAAAAAATGTACAATCCCTTCGTGGCATAGCCGGAAACGATCACCCGTGATAAGAGTATTATTCAATAAAGACAGATATTTCTATGATGTTCATTCGCTGGTAAAGGCGTTCTATCCCGGCGAGGATGTAAAATGCCTTGTGATGCGGGACGATGAAGCCGCATCACCGGCAGATCCGGCTGACATATCCGTTATACTTGATGAAGAGAACGGACTGATCAAAATCGAATTTACTGACAGCGCGGGTGTCAGGATACTAAAGAGCGCCGCATGCAGAAAAAATGACGGCACGGGTGATCAGTCCAGCATAGATATCACTCCGGTCCGTGATGAAGACGGAAACCGCATATACAATGCCAAAAATACTCTCAAGAGGATCTTATATGAGGCGCTGACCGAAAAAACGGGCAGAACTCTTCCCTGGGGCTCTCTCACCGGGATAAGACCGACGCACATTCCGGGTGTTCTGATGGAGGCGGGACTTACAGATGATGCGATAATGAGTGAGATGAGGAACACTTATTTCGCATCGGAAAAGAAGGCGGCTCTTGCTATGGAGATAGCAAAGAGGGAGAGGGAGATCCTTTCCGGGACTGATTATGCATCCGGCTACAGTCTTTACATGGGTATACCGTTCTGTCCGACTACCTGTCTGTACTGCTCGTTCCCGTCATATCCGGCAGGGGCGTGGCAGAACAGGATAGATGAGTATCTGAGGATACTTTTTAAGGAGATGGAGCATGCGTCACGCATGTTCGAAAACAAAAAGCTTTACAGCGTATATGTGGGCGGGGGTACGCCGACGGCGCTGTCGGCAGAGCAGCTTGACGAACTGTTAAGCCGTCTGCAGTCACTCTTTGATATGTCGTATGTGCAGGAACTCACTGTCGAGGCGGGACGCCCCGATTCGATCACGGAGGCCAAGCTTAAGACCCTCTCGGTACACGGGGTTGACCGGATCAGCATAAATCCGCAGACGATGCAGCAGCGCACTCTCGACCTGATCGGCAGGAGGCACAGCGCCAAGGACACCGTCTCCGCCTTCAGACTTGCCAGGGCTTCGGGGGATTTTAAGATAAACACGGATCTGATCCTGGGACTTCCCGGGGAGAATGCCTCCGACGTGAGGGATACTCTGGAAAAGATAAGCGCGCTCAAGCCCGATGATCTCACAATACACGCGCTTGCCGTCAAAAGGGGATCCAGAATGCACGCGATGATGCAGACGAAGGGCGCTGTATATCCTGGTTTTGAGGATATGGAAGAAGCAGCCAGGATCGCGGAGGAGAGTGCACGCGGCATGGGGCTAGTGCCGTATTATCTCTACAGACAGAAGAACATCGCGGGGAATTTTGAGAATACGGGCTATGCGGCGCCTGGCGCCCACGGGCTCTATAACATACTGATAAATGAGGACATTCATTCCATCGTGGCTCTCGGTGCCGGGGCGATATCAAAGTGCGTATGCGGAAATGTCATAGAACGCTCCGAAAATGTAAAGGATCTCGGACAGTATCTGGAGCGGTCTGATGAGATGCTTGAAAGGAAGGAGAAACTCTTTGAGAGGATCCTCTGAAAAGGCGCAGAGCGGTGAAAAAGGCAGGATGAAGCGCAGAGAGAGCCGTTTTCCCGCCGTCTTTGTGTTTTTATATCTCGCTGTCTGCTCTGTCCTGATCGTGGGAATATGCAGCAGATCATCGCCGCTGTATGGCTTTAATCTCTGGGACGACGCCAACAGTTATTTCACCATGGGCAAATCCATCTTTCACGGAAAGATTCCCTACAGGGATCTGTTTGACCAGAAGGGAATACTGCTGTACTTCATATACGGCATCGCTTCTCTTATATCCTACAGGGATTTTACGGGTGTTTTCATTATGGAGTGCATCTGCGCCGCTTTAACTGCGGCAGGTATTTTTGCCGTCCTGGGACTCTATCTTAAGAAGACGACGGCTCTTGTGCTCACACCGATTTCGCTGGCGCTTATATATTCATCCGCCTGTTTCTACTGGGGCGGGAGCGCGGAGGAGTTCAACATGCCCTTTATCATATGGGGGATGTATCTGCTTCTTATGACATTCCGAAGGGGGATCGGCCCGCTCGGAGTCTTTGTCTGCGGTATACTGGCGGGCTGTGTGTTCAATATCAAATTCACTTCCCTGGGCTTTTTCATCGCACAGGCTTTGATCATCATGCTCTGCAGGGCATCGGCCGGAAAAAGGGATTCCGACAGAGCGTGGCTCGGGACTTTTGTGCTGACCGGGGTTCTGTATCTGCTCGGTATGGCGGTCGCCACGTTGCCCTTCGTATTATATTTTGCGGTAAACGGGGCGTTATATGACTGGTTCAATGTATACGTGTATCTGAATGTGTTTGTCTATTCGGAGAAGATGGCGCTTTCGGCAAGACTGTACCTGATGGCAAAGATACTGTTTACGCATCTTTTGAGGGATATTCTAATCAGTGTGATGATGGCGTCGGCTTATGTTTACGGCGCTTACATCTTTGTGACGGGTAAGGATGCCGCCCAGAGAAAGAGCTATGCCGCTATGGTGCTTGCCCTCGTTTTTTCCTGTTTCTTCATTTATATCGGCGGCGTTGAACTCGTGTATTATTTTTATCCCGTTACTGCGTTTTCAGTGATGGGCTTCGTTTTGCCCGGGAGACTTGCGGAGAAACTGGTATTAAAAGCAAGAAGAGGAATGAGGACGCCTTATCTGTCAGCAGCTCTGACCTGCGCTGTCTCTTTTGCGGCCGCATTTGCGATTTCCGGCAATCCCGCGGAGATGAAGGTCGTGGGTAAAGATCACTGGCTCTATTATTTCAGGGATGTGATCGAATCGTCCGGCGTGGAGGATCCGAAACTGATCAATATTTATTGCTTTGACCAGGGACTGTACACAGTGACCGGACTGATCCCAGAATGCAGATTCTATCAGACACAGACCATACATATTGACGATATTCCCCTTATCCAGAAGGATTTTATTAAATCCGGCAGAGCCGACTTCGTGCTGACAAGGGACGCTGAGTTGGATTATGCCAGAAATGAGTTCTCTCTTGCCGCAGAAAAAAACGGTGTTCTGGGCGGCGAGGATCACACATATTACCTGTTTAAGAGAAACGATTCATAAAAACATAAGATCCGCATGCTTGCATCGGAAGGATTTTTGTTGTATATTCCTTTTTTTGAAAGGATGGGTACAAGGATATGGCAACGAAGAATCTGTTGATCGTTGAGTCGCCTACCAAGGTTAAGGCGATAAAGCGTTTTCTCGGGAACAACTACGACGTGGCTGCGAGTCAGGGCCACGTGCGCGATCTTCCGCGCTCTCAGATGGGAGTAGATATCGAGAATGATTTTGAACCGAAATATATAACGATACGCGGAAAGGGCGATCTGCTGGCAGATCTGAGGAAGAAGGTCAAAAAGGCTGACAGGATATATCTCGCGACCGACCCTGACCGCGAGGGAGAGGCGATATCGTGGCATCTGACAAAGGCGCTGAAGCTTGAGGACTCGGATAAGAAGGTGGAGAGGATCACCTTCAATGAGATCACCAAAAAGGCGGTGAAGGAGAGCTTCGATCACGCACGCGCGATAGATATGAATCTTGTGGATGCCCAGCAGGCAAGACGTGTGCTGGACAGACTCGTGGGCTACCGCATTTCCCCTATACTCTGGGCAAAGATAAAGCGCGGCCTCTCGGCCGGGCGCGTTCAATCAGTGGCGCTGAGGATAATATGCGACCGCGAGGAGGAGATCGCTGCCTTTATACCTGAGGAGTACTGGACGCTTGATGTGTCGCTTGCGATACCCGGCGAAAAGAAGCCCATCGTTGCGAGATATTACGGCGAAGGCTCGGAAAAACGTGAGTTAAAGAGCGGTGAGGAGACCGCGGCTCTGATAAAATCCCTTGAGAATGCGAAGTTTATGGTTGAGGACGTTAGGAAGACGGAGAGGGGCAAGAAAGCGCCCAATCCTTTCACAACTTCGACCCTCCAGCAGGAGGCTTCCAAATCACTGGGCTTCGGAACACAGAAGACCATGCGCATCGCGCAGCAGCTCTATGAGGGCGTCGATGTAAAGGGCAGGGGGACCATCGGTCTGATCACGTACCTGAGAACCGATTCAACCCGCGTATCGGATGAGGCAAAGGCGGCCGCGGCGGCATATATAAAGGAAAACTACGGGGCAGATCATGCTGCGGCGGGCAAGGCAGAGGAAAAGAAGGGCGGACGCATACAGGATGCGCATGAAGCCATAAGACCCGCAGATGTGACACTTTCGCCCGTTATGATAAAGGATGAACTCTCGAGAGATCAGTTTAAACTCTATCAGCTTATCTGGAGGCGCTTTGTCGCATCGCAGATGGCGGATGCCAGATATGAGACCACTTCTGTAAGGATCTCCGCTAAGGAGAGCAGGTTCACTCTTTCCGCTTCGAGAACGGTTTTTGACGGCTTCCTGAGCGTATATACCGACGAGGATGATAAGATAGAGAAACAGACGATCTCCAAGGGCATAGAAAAAGGCACTGTTCTTAAAGCGGAAGGCTTTGAGGATAAGCAGCATTTCACGACAGGCCCCGCGCACTATACCGAGGCGTCTCTGGTACATGATCTTGAGGAACTGGGAATAGGGCGTCCCAGTACATATGCTCCCACAATATCCACGATCATGGGCAGGCACTATGTCTCCAAGGAGGGCAAGAATCTCTTTGTGACAGAGCTGGGTGAGGCTGTAAACCGCATGATGAAGGAGGCGTTCCCGTCTATCGTTGATGTGAATTTTACGGCGAATATGGAAAAGCAGCTGGATGACGTCGAGGGCGGACAGGTCAAATGGAAGGCTATCGTCGAAAACTTTTATCCCGATTTCAGTGCGCAGATCGACAAGGCCGAAAAGGAACTCGAGCAGGTCACTATAGCGGATGAGGTCTCGGAGGAGGTATGCGAGCTTTGCGGAAGGAACATGGTCATAAAATACGGACCTCACGGAAAGTTCCTTGCCTGTCCCGGGTTCCCCGAGTGCAGGAATACCAAACCCTATTATGAAAAGACGGGGGTCATGTGTCCTAAGTGCGGTAAGGATATCGTGCGCAAAAAGACGCGCAAGGGCCGCGTATATTACGGCTGCATAGACAATCCCGCCTGCGATTTCATGAGCTGGCAGAAGCCGTCAAAGAGCCCGTGCCCCAAGTGCGGAGCACTAATGGTGGAGAGAGGAAACAAGCTCTCGTGCACAAACCCTGACTGCGGTCATGTGTGCGATAAACCAGAGGAGGAACAGTGAGCAGCGTAGAATTACTGGATAAGACCAGGCGCATAGGACGCCTTCTGCATGAAGCCAAGACCGGAAAGGTCGTTTTCAACGACATCTGCCGCGTTATATCCGACGCGCTCTCATCCAATGTTCTCGTCATATCCAAAAAGGGAAAGCTGTTGGGCATCTGTGAGACGGATAAGGTTCCGGGTATCAACGAACTGCTCCCGCGCAGCATGGGCAAGCGTGTGGATAAAAATCTTAATGAACGCCTGCTTTCAATCCTTTCGACCAAGGAAAATGTCAATCTGACAGCCATCGGTTTCTCCGAGATCGATACCAAGCGCTACAGCGCTATCATTACTCCCATCGAGATCGCCGGAGAGCGGCTGGGAACAATGTTTATTTACAAGATAGACGCGGCGTTTGAGATAGAGGACATAATACTGTGCGAGTATGCCAATACGGTTGTGGGCCTCGAGATGCTAAGGGCAGAGAGCGAGGAAGACGCCGAGGAGGAGAGAAAGCATCAGCTGATGGAATCAGCGATAAAGACCCTCTCGGTTTCCGAGATGGAAGCGATCGCGTGCATCTTTGATTCACTCGATGGCGATGAGGGCGTGCTGATAGCAAGCAAGATCGCCGAGAAGGTGGGCATAACCAGAAGCGTTATTGTAAATGCTCTGAGGAAATTCGAGAGCGCAGGAGTTATCGAGACCAGATCGTCCGGCATGAAGGGCACATATATCAAGGTGCTTAACGATGTCGCTTTTGAAGAGACGGCAAAGCTTAGGGAGTCGGCGGCCAGGTGACGGCTGTTTATCCGGCATGACGGACGGTATTCCCATGATCGACAGAGTCAAAAGAGCTCCCGTTACTTTCATTATTATCGGGATCAATCTGATCATCTTTATCCTTGAAACCATGGCAGGGGGAAGCACCAGCACGCGCGTGGCTGTGAGCTTTGGTGCGCAGGCGACGCCTCTTCTTGCAGCGGGGCAGTACTGGCGGCTTTTCACCGCAATGTTTCTGCATTTCGGGATCACTCATCTCGCCTGCAACATGATATCCCTTTACAATCTCGGACCCGCCCTGGAGCGGCTTTACGGGAGAGGAAGGTATATAGCCGTATATCTCTTTTCCGGGCTTGCCGGCAATTTCTGCACCTGGTTCATAGAGCTGCTTAGGGAGGATTATGCTCTGTCCGCAGGCGCTTCCGGCGCGATCTTCGGACTGTTCGGGGCTTATATCGCGTTGGCGCTGATACCCGCCATGCGGGAGAGGATATCTGTGCGCGGCATAGTGATCACGCTTGTGCTGAACCTCGCATATGGTCTGACCTATCCGAGCGTCAATATGGTGGCGCATCTCGGCGGGCTTGTTGCAGGGGCTGTCCTCGCTGGGATCATGGTATTGCTCATAATGAAGAAAAGCAGAGCTTCCGTGTAGCTCTTCACAATCACAGAAATGAGATTCTTCGAAAAAAAGGTTGAAATAATAACCGGAGTGTGGTAAATTCTATTCAATTAAATACCTCGCGCAATGGAATGCAGTTACTATGAGCGCAAAGGATGGCGACGGACGCCCGGAAGGATACCGGGAAGGGCTGTCGATAAACGGACTTATCGGATATGAGATAAGTGCGTTTTTTTTTACAGCAACCTGAGGATCACGCAGTGATCCGAGTGTTGGCTGCTGATATAACGTCTTTACTTCTACGAAATATCGAAAGCCCCCAATATATTGTATTTTTTTGCGGCGTACCCCTTGTATTTTGTATCAAAAACGAATATCATATATTGCGGTGCGGATCGAGCACCCGGAAATGGAGGTAAGATGATCAATTCCAATGCCTACGATTACATCAATGTCCTGGACAGAACAGCGGACGCTTCCTGGACAAGAAATGAGGTGATAGGCAACAATATCGCCAACGCGAACACGCCCGGTTATAAGCGGCAGGACATCGATTTTGAGAACCAGTTACGGCAGGCTCTCGGTGATTCGCGCTACGTGACGATGGATGCCAAGGTTAAGAATGCCCAGACAAAGGATTTAAGGCCCAGGCTTTACTTCGACCACTCCAATTATTCATACAGACTGGACGGCAACAATGTTGATATAGACACCGAAAACGTCGAGCTGGCGGCAAACCAGCTGAAGTATCAGGGAATCATCGCAGGTATACAGAGCGAGTTCAAAAATCTGCAGGCCGCGATGAAGAGTTCCTGATGATGTATCTGAGATAGGAGGTGTGAGATGAGTATATTTGATTCCTTTAATATCAATTCTTCCGGTATGACGGCGGAGAGATTCCGCATGGATATAATCGCCGAGAATATCGCGAACGCCAATACCACGCGGACGGAGAACGGCGGGAGATACGTCAGAAAGGTGGTCACATTCCAGGAGAAGGGCAGACAGACTCCTTTTTCGAGAGTGCTGAACATCAAGACCGATTCCTATTCGGGAAAGGGCGTGCGCGTTTCTACAGTTCAGGATGACACCTGGACGCAGGCGAACATGGTATACGATCCGTCCCATCCCGATGCGGATGAGAACGGATATGTGACATATCCCAACGTGAACATCGTAACCGAAATGACCAACCTGATCGATGCGAGCCGCGGCTATGAGGCTAATGCGACGGCATTTAACGCGAGCAAGCAGATCGCATCAAGGGGTCTTGAGCTTAGCAACGGCTGATAACGGGAGGGTGAGAGATGGCTGATATAGCGATTGAAAGCCTCAGAAATGTGCGCTCGCGTACTATCCGTGATGCGGAGAATGCATATAATGCGCGCTCATATTCGATATTTGATCCGGATGCGTCCGACAAGACGTTTCAGGATCTTCTGACCAAGGCAGTTGATAATATAAATACCACGAACGGTTATCTGTCGGATGCCGAGAACGAGGAGATAAAGTGGGCGCTTGGCAGGACCAACAACACTCATGATCTCTCGATCGCGCTCCAGAAGGCGGAGACGGCGCTGCAGTATACCGTGGCGGTAAGAGACCGTGTGATGCAGGCATACAACCAGATCATGCAGATGCAGTTGTAAAAGTTGTCATTTGCAACCATTTTAAGTCGGATTCATATATCGGGAGGAAGACATGAACAACATTGTTGAGAGACTGCGTGCTATTCTTGACAAGATCAGGGAATGGTGGAACAGGTTCACAACCAGACAGAAGACCATGATAGTTATCGCGGCTGCCGCCGTGGTGGTCATCGTCGCCGTGCTGGTCAATGTGCTCAACCAGCCTCATTATGTGTTTCTCCTGACTGCGGAGGACACGGCCCAGTCTTCACAGATAAAGGCGCTGTTTGATGAAAACGCCATCAAATATCAGCTTTCCGATGATGCGCTTGACTACAGAGTACTTGAGGAACAGGTTTCGCAGGCGAGACTTCTTCTCGGTGCGAATGCCATACAGTCGACGGCCTATACCATTGATAATGTCACGGACGGAAGCTTCTCGACCACCGAATCGGATAAGCAGAAGAAATATGTTGTATATCTGCAGGGGGAACTGCAGACGGATATTGAAGCGCTTGATGCCGTAGAGAGAGCCATAGTCAAGCTGCATCTCCCCGAGAATGACGGAACTCTCCTGAATGCCAATCAGGAGTCGGGGGCCAGTGTCACCCTCAAGATAAAGAACGGTGAGAAATTTGATGCGGACAATGCGGCTTTCCTTGCGAGATCCATAGCTACGGCCATCGGAAACGAGACCACAGACAATGTTGTCATCATGGACACCGATGGCAACATGCTCTTTGCCGGAGGCGTGGATTCGACTGCTTCCGGGCTTGCAAGCTCCACACTGTCGGTAAAAACGAAGGCCGAGCAGATGGTTAAGAGCGAGGTCAAGAACGTCTTGTTGGGGACCAACCTGTATGATAATATAGAGGTTGCGGTCAATCTCGCCATGGATTTTTCCAACACGGAGAATACGACCCATGAGTATTATCCGCCCGACGGAGCGTCCCAGGGTGTCCTCTCTCACGAGAACACCTATGAATCGGAATCCAGGAACGGCCCCGGGGATGTGCCCGGCACCGATACCAATTCCGATACGACTTACGTGCTGCAGGATAATGAGACGGCCTATGCCACGGTTGAGGAGGCGAGCAGGGATTATCTGCCCAATGAGTCCATAACAAAGACCTATTCCACAGCCGGCAATGTTGACTACGGCTCATCCAACCTCGCTATCGCAGCTATCGATTACAACGTGATCAGCGAGGAGGATGCCAATACAAGAGGTCTGCTTGAGGGCACGACATGGGCGGAATATAAGGCCGCCAACAGCGAGAGGGAGCGGCTTGAGATGGATCCCGATATGGTGAGGCTCGCGTCTCAGGCGACGGGTATCCCCGAGGGCAATATCGCGCTGGTCGCATACAGGGAAAATGTGTTTATCGACCGCGAGGGCATGGCCTTCGAGCTCACAGATATCCTGCAGATCGTTCTCATCATCCTGATACTGGGACTGCTGGCATTCGTGATACTGCGCAGCCTCAAGACACAGAAGGAAGAGGAGGAGCAGCCGGAGGAGATCTCAGTGGAGCAGCTTCTCGAATCACAGCCCGAGGAGGATATGCTTGAGAATATCGAGGTCAATGAGGGCTCCGAGCTCAAGCGGCTTATTGAGGAATTCATAGAACACAATCCCGAGGCGGCGGCAAGCCTGCTCAGGAACTGGCTTAATGAGGACTTTGCATAATGCAGTTTTCTGAAGTCGATACAACAGTAGATACTTCTATTCTTGATAATATCTCCGGTCTGCAGAAGTCGGCGATACTGCTGATAGCTCTGGGGCCGGAGAAGAGCTCCGCGCTGTTCAAGCACCTTAAAGAGGAAGAGATCGAGCAGCTTACCCTGGAGATAGCCAATACCAGGAGTGTGACGCCGCAGATCAAGGAAGCGGTCATAGCGGAATTCTATCAGGTATGTCTGGCCCAGCAATATATCGCAGAGGGCGGTATCGGCTATGCCAAAGAGCTTCTTGAGAAAGCTCTTGGCGAAGACAAGGCAATGGATGTCATCGGGAAACTCACCGCATCGCTTCAGGTCAAGCCTTTCGAGTTTATCAGAAAGACGGATCCGTCACAGCTTCTTACGTTTATACAGGATGAGCATCCGCAGACCATCGCCCTCATACTGTCATATATGTCGCCGCAGCAGAGTGCTCTTATACTCTCGGCGCTGTCTCCCGACAGGCAGACGGATGTGGCGAGACGTATCGCCATCATGGACAGAACGAGCCCGGACACCATAAAAGAGGTGGAGCGAGTGTTGGAATCAAAGCTTTCGAGCCTGGTAAACCAGGATTATACCATCGTGGGCGGCGTGGATGCCGTCGTGAATATTTTGAACACCGTGGACCGCGCAACAGAGAAGCATATCATGGAAACTCTGGAGATAGAGGAGCCGGAGCTTGCCGACGAGATCAGAAAGAAGATGTTCGTATTCGAGGATATCCTGCTTCTGGACGACCGTGCGATCCAGCGTGTGCTGCGTGATGTCGAGAACAGCGATCTTGCACTGGCCTGCAAGGGCTCCAATGAACAGGTGCAGAATGCGATATTCAATAACCTCTCCAAGCGTCTCGCCGTCATGATCAAGGAGGATATGGACTTCATGGGTCCCGTGCGTATGAAGGATGTTGAGGAGGCACAGCAGAAGATCGTCAGCATCATCAGGAAGCTGGAGGATTCGGGTGAGATCATAATCTCCAGAGGCGGAGGTGATGAGCTCGTTGTCTAATCTGTATAAAGGCGCGTACGTCAAGGAAGATGATAATGAGCCCATGGTCATCGATTACAGTGAGCTGTTTGAAAAGAGGCTCGAGGAAAATCGCCAGAAGGAGTTTCTGAGGGAGAGCAGAAGAGCTGCGCAGACAGATGACCAGGATTTTGAGGCGGGCGGTTTTGAGGGGATAGATCCCGACATGCTCGAACAGCTGACAGCCGATCAGGCGACTCTTGGTGCGGGTGTCGATGAGGGTTCATATTCGGTGGCGCAGGATTCTGATCCGGGGGCGGCAGCCGACGAGATAATTGCGCAGGCTCAGGCGCAGGCCGAAGAGATTATCACAAATGCTCAGAATGAAGCTCAGGAGCTGAAAGCCAATGCTGTCAATCAGGGGCATGATGAGGGCTACAGCGCCGGTTATCAGGAGGCCATGATGCAGAAGACCGCTATCGAGGCGGAGTTTGCGCAGAAGGCCCGCGAGCTTGAGGAAGAATACCAGAGACGCCTTGATGAGGCAGAACCCGGAATGGTCGAGGCTCTGACCCGCGTATATGAGCATGTCTTTTCTGTTCAGCTAAGGGATGACAAGAATATAATACTGCATCTGCTCAAGCAGGCTCTCGGCAGAGCCGAGCCCACGGGTGATTTTCTTATACACGCCTCGTCCGCGGATTACGATATACTTGTGGATGCAAGGGAAGAACTAAAAGAGAGCATATCAAATCCCAATTGCACGCTGGAGATCATTGAGGACTCGTTCTTAAAGGAGAACGAGTGCATGATAGAGACTGACGGCGGTGTATTTGATTGCGGACTGGGAACAGAGCTGCAGGAACTCTCCAGAAAGCTCAGACTTCTTTCGCTGGGCTGACGGAGGTATATCATGAAACCTCCCGTCATAGACTATTCCAAGTATCAAAAGGCTGAGACCGGCACCTACTATAAGATGAGGGGTAAGGTCGTTAATGTGGTCGGCCTCACAATTGAATCGGCAGGACCCGTGGCCAGAATGGGCGATATATGTAAGATATATCCCAAGGACAAGGAGGGCGGCGGCGCGATGAGCGGCGAACCCGCACTTTCTGAGGTTGTGGGCTTCAAGAACGGAAAGGTGCTGCTGATGCCCTATGAGAATACCTACGGCATAGGTGAGGGCTCCATAGTCGAGAATACCGATGAGGCGCTGCAGGTATATGTGAGCAACGATCTGATCGGTAAAACTCTTGACGGTTTCGGGCGTCTTGATTCTTCTTCGGATGATCCGGGAGGCACAATACCTGGCGGGATTCCCAGATCGGTTGAGAGCCTTCCGCCCGATGCCATGCACAGACCGCCCATTTCCGAGGTGCTTTCCCTCGGTGTCAAGGCGGTTGACGGGCTTCTCACGATAGGCAAAGGTCAGCGGATCGGTATCTTTGCCGGATCGGGAGTGGGAAAATCCACTCTTATGGGAATGTTTGCCAGGAATACCAACGCAGACATCAATGTAGTGGCTCTTATCGGCGAGCGCGGACGTGAAGTGAGGGAATTTGTCGAGAGAGACCTCGGTGAGGAGGGAATGAAGAGATCCGTGGTCGTGATCGCAACCTCTGACAAGCCGGCTCTTGAGAGAATGAAAGCCGCAAAGACCGCAACGGCGATAGCCGAGTTTTTCAGGGATCAGGGCAAGGATGTTCTTCTTATGATGGACAACCTGACCAGGTTTTCAATGGCACAGCGCGAGATAGGGCTGGCAAACGGCGAACCCCCGGTGTCAAGGGGATATCCGCCAAGTGTATACGCCGAGATGCCCAAGCTCCTTGAGAGGGCCGGGCGCTCCGAGAAGGGTTCAATCACGGGGCTTTACGCGGTACTTGTGGATGGTGACGATTTCAACGAACCGATAACCGATACAGCAAGAGGTATTCTGGACGGCCACATTTTCCTGAACAGAAACCTGGTCGCAAAGAACCACTATCCTGCCATCGATGTGCTGGCCAGTATATCAAGGTGCATGAGTTCCATAGCCACGGCGGAACACAAGAAAGCAAGCGGAAAACTCAAAAATGTACTGGCCACTTATAACAACGCGGAGGATCTGATAAATATCGGAGCGTACAAGAGCGGCGCGAATCCTTCCATCGATTATGCCATATCCAAGATAGACAGGGTAAATGAATTCCTCATGCAGGATACTCAGGAGAAGTTCGACTTCGATGAGGAAGTGAGTATGCTTGAGAGCATCTTTGAGGATTGATCATGGCGCGCTTCAGATACCGTATGCAGAATATCCTGAATATCAGGGAAAAGCAGGAGGAGCAGCAAAAGAGTGCTTTTGCCATGGCTCAGGCAAGGCTGGCGGAAGAAGAGGAAAAGCTTGAACAGCTAAAGATAAGAAGAGCCGTGTACGTGGATAAGGGAAACGAGCTCAGAAACGAAGCTGTTCCGGCCATTGATATAATAGAGAACAATAACGCGGTTGCAGTGATGGATGAGATGATAGCCTCGCAGAATTCGAATGTGCTCCGCGCCGGGAAGCAGGTGGAGCTTGAACGGCAGAGGCTCACGGAGGCGATCCAGGAGCGCAAGATACAGGAGAGACTGCGGGAAAAGGCGTTTGAAGCGTTCCTTCGTGAGGAGAGGGCCGAGGAGGCCAAGATAAACGACGAGAGAACCAGTTTTGTTTACGGTGGAAAAACGGGCGGCTGAGCCTGGAGGTAATGATATTTATGGCAGAGTTTACGGATGAATTTGAAGGCCTTGATGAAAAAGAACAGCGGCAGAAGCTGAAGGAAGAGAAAAAGCGTCTTGCCGCTGAGGAGAAGGAGAGCAGGAAGGAACGCAAAAAGAGGCGCAGGGAGCTTTCGGAGAAGGAGGCTGATCTCGAGACTGAGGATGTGGGCAGCGGATTTGCAACCTTTCTGATCACACTCCTCATTATCCTTATGTGGCTCGCCATCATGGCGCTTCTTGTAAAACTCGATGTCGGCGGCTTCGGATCCCAGGTCCTTGCCCCTGTCATCGGGAAGGTCCCTGTTCTTAACAGGATACTGCCCGAGTCGGCGCTTTTGCAGCTGCAGCAGGACGAAAACAGTGAAACGGGCATAACCGTCAATGAGGGCGACGGGACAACGCCCGAGATAATCCTGCCCGGCTTCGGAAATGATGAGGAGGAAGGCGTTTCCGGAAATACAGACGAGGAATCCGGAGGTTCGGGAGGCGCCGGGAGCGCGTATATAAGGCAGCTTGAAAATGAACTCGCCGAGGCACAGCAGAGGAACAATGAATATGCACAGATGATAGCCGAGCAGCAGGCCGAAGTGAACAGGCTTGCGCCTTTTGAGGAGGAACAGCAGCAGTTTGAAGAGGTGAAGGCGGACTTTTACGAGCAGGTGATATATGCGGAGAACGGACCGGGACCCGAAGAGTATATGAAGTACTACGAGGGCATAGATCCCGAGCTCGCCGCCGAGCTGTATCAGGAGGCGGTTAAGTCGTACATGGATACGGAGGAGGTCAGGAAGTACGCGCAGACCTACGCTTCGATGAAGGCAAAGAAGGCTGCCGGCATCATGGAGGATCTGGTCAACAACAAGGGTGATGCGGAGCTTGCGGCAAGAATATTAAAACAGATGTCCGCGGACGACAGAGGCTCGATACTCGGTGCGATGGAGGCGGAGCCCGCAGGTGTGGTCACACAGCTTCTTGAACCTGATACTTTGCCGGGATTAAATTGACCCTAAAGTTTTATCAATACCGTCCGATATATTTCATAGCAAGCGATAACTACTTAGTTTTTTGAAAGGAAAAGATGATATGTCAGGCGCACCGGTTCAGGGTATGGATGCCTTTACAGGCATGATCCAGGTCCAGAACGCACAGATGCAGGGAGGCAGGGCGCTAAACAGGGATGTTGACGGAGCACAGGCTCCGGGTGAGTTCGGGAAACTGATCGAAAAAGCAACAGAGGTATTGGAAGCCGCGAAGACAGGCCAGGCTATGGCATTTGGAGCTTCGGGCGATGTAAAGTCGGCGGATCTTCCCGTGGCTGCAGCCGCAAAAACGGCGGACAGACAGGGGAGCACGGCGGACAGGAACAACATGACGGCAGCAGATGACAAGAAGGATGCCGTTAAACAGAGCGGATCGGGAGATGATACCGCGAATGTAAAAGAGCCTGTGAATGAGAAACAGGCTGTAAAGAGCGATGATAACGCCCGTGTCACGGATGACGAAGGGGAGAAGGATCTCCAAAGCGCAGCCGATGATGCCGGGCGTAATATTATGTCCGAGATCGCAGTGAAGCTGGATGTTTCCATCGAGGATATAGAAACGGCAATGGAGACGCTGGGACTTTCGGCGGTACAGCTTCTTGACCCGGCAAATCTGACAGCGCTTGTCATGGAAGTAACGGGTGAGAGCGACCCCATGGTGTTCATCACAGATGCGGATCTGTACAGTGATCTCAAGGAAATCCTGGCTTTTGCACAGGGTGAGACTGAGGAACTGGGGATCACTCCCGAACAGATAGAGGAGCTGACAGCGGTTAATGTCGATGCCGAAAGCATGGAAGAGGCCGGCGCGATCCCTGCTGATGAACAGGAAGCTGTAGGCCGGGCAAAGGACGAGCCCGCGGATTTCAAGATCACAAAAACCGACAGTGAAGGCAATACCGAGACTGTAGAAGTAACCGTGACGGACGGCGGGAATGTGGTCGCGGAAAATGTTCAGAAAACCCAGAGTCAGAACGATGATGGCGGACGTGAGAGCAGAAGAGACCGCAGGGAGCACGGAAATACCGCAGAGGAGCACAATGCGGCCGAAACCGTGATAAGCCAGATAGCCGGACGCATGAATGAGGCTCAGGCGGCTTTCAATGAGGCGATGCCCGTCGAGCAGACGCCTGAAGCGAGGCAGCAGCAGATGGTCGATATAGTCAGGCAGATCACTGAGCAGATAAGGGTTGATATGAGCTCTGATGTGACCAGTATGGAACTCACTCTTCATCCCGCAAGCCTCGGCAATGTGCATATAACGGTGGCTCAGGATGCACAGGGCAGGATGGTGGCACAGTTCGTGGTCGAGAATGAGACTGTCAGGCAGGCGGTTGAGAGCCAGCTCTCGACCCTGCAGCAGAGGCTTGATGAGCAGGGTATAAGAGTCGAGGCGGTAGAGGTCACAGTCGGTGGACGCACCCTTGATAACGGCACGGGCGGACAGCAGACCGGTGAAGAGGCCGACAGGCGCAGAGACGAAGGCATACGTGCCCAGGGACCCAGGGGAACGAGACGTATCAATCTCGGCGAAGAGGACGAGGAGAACGCGGACGAGGAGACGAAGCTCGCGGCTGAAATGATGGCTGCAAACGGAAATTCGGTGGACTACACCGCGTAAGAGACCGGATACGGGTGTTTCAACATAATCACGCGGTCGGAGATCGCAGATACTCAAGAGAAACGGAGTTTTCGGAAAGGATCATTATGGGAGTCAGTGCAGTAGTTGACAAGGGCCAGGTTACCAATATGGAATCGGCCATGAGCAAGGATCAGAAGAGCGCATCCAGCAATGTGGACAAGGACCAGTTCATGACGCTTCTGGTGGCTCAGATGAAGTATCAGGATCCCCTTGAACCCACATCGAACACGGAGTATATCTCCCAGTACGCCACATTCTCGGAACTTGAGCAGATGCAGAACATGTCAAAATCGCTCGAGCTCTCAAGGGCTTCCGAGCTGGTAGGAAAGCTTGTAACAATTAATCCCACGGATGACAACGGTCTGAGGGATCCGCTCCAGGGACAGGTCGATTCGGTGACGTATTCGGGAAACAAGGCATATATCACGGTGGACGGCAGAACCTTCAGCGCAGGCGATGTATCGGAGGTTATGAGCGATGATTACGCGAATGCGGTCAAAGCGATAGAAGCCCTCGCCGCGGAGATTGACAAGATGCCGAATGTAAATGAGCTCACTTTGGCGGACGCAGGCAAGGTTGACGCTCTCGGAGCGATATATGATGCCTTCTCCGACAGTACGAAGCAGCTCATGGACAGCTCATATGTGACATCGCTCACGCAGCTTCGCAACAGGATCGCATCTCTCAGGGCTCTTGAAGAGGAAAATGCGAAGAACGCCGAAGAGGATAACAAGGAAACCGCAACAGAAACCGAAACAGAAGAAGTAAAAGAAACGGAGGGAACTGCCCTATGATGCGCTCACTTTTTTCCGGCGTGGCCGGACTCAAAACCCATCAGACGAGAATGGACGTCATCGGTAACAATATTGCCAACGTCAACACCACGGCCTATAAATCGCAGAGCATGACCTTCTCGGATATCATGTACCAGACCACCCAGAATGCATCGGGCGCCTCCGAGAGGATGGGCGGCGTGAACGCAAGACAGATAGGTCTGGGTGTTCAGACCAGTGCTATCTCAACTGCCATAGATCAGCAGGGCGCCAGCCAGACGACAAACAATCCCTTTGATATCATGATCTCCGGAGATGCCTTCTTTGTGGTCAATAACGGACAGGAGCAGCTCTATACGAGAGACGGTTCCTTCTATCTCGACGGTGTGGGCAATCTCGCAATGCAGTCCAACGGTTATCTTGTCCAGGGCTGGGGAGCTTATCAGGACGAGAACGGAGCTTATCAGGTTGATGTCAACTCGGGTATCGGCAGGCTTCAGCTGATGAATGCCGAGAATACAACCTATCCCGCAGCCGCAACCACCAAGAGCGTGATGACCGGAAATATCGACCAGAATGATTCAAATGTCAAGGCGGCGGCAGGACGCACCATGACACTGGAATTCTATGATGACAGGGGCTATCTCTACACTGCCAGATTCTCCGTAAAGCAGATGAAGAATGCCGACGGTACCCCCATGACGACTTCGAACATGAATCCTCTGCCTGCATCCATGGAAGAGCCCATGAAGACTCAGATGGATAAATACTACGATGTCGGCAAGACAGGTATCACCCCCAAGAATCAGCCGATGTACACCATCACCCTCACAGACATACTTGATTCCGACAATCAGTCTATCGGCATCGACAGACTTAATGCGGCCGATCCTCTCGGCGGCGTAACCTTTGGCGAGAGCCATGTATGGAACAGAAATCTGGTATCGGGTAAAGTGGCCTCCGATATCACCAATGCGGCGGTGGACGATTACAGTACGGATCCTGCGACCAGTATTCCGGCAAATGCCTTTGCTTCAGCTACAGATTCCGCTACGGCGCGCAGTCTCCAGGAACTGAAATCTTCGGCCACCATCGTCAATGACGGCGGAAAAACCGTGTCAGGCCCTCTTGCCGGAGTCGGCGGCGAGTTCTTCGGAATGTCCGATGCCGAGATAGACAGCTACGGTAAGGATGCAACATATTATTTCTCCGGCGGAAAGCTCTATATCTCCAGCGAGAACAAGACGAGCATAGTCACCTTTGATCCCGATACAGGCGCGATCACCGGCGGGAGCAATATGACCATGAAATTCACCAACGATCCGCCCCGCGGCCTTGAGAGCTTTAAGAATATCGAGGTCGATGCAACCACTCTGACCAACATCAATACCAACGGATCTTCAACCTTCAAGGCGACCAAGGGCGATACGGACGGCAATAACACCGGACGTATGGTCGGAACCATGAACGGCATCTCGGTCGAGGTGACAGGAAAGATCTGGGCATCCTATTCAAACGGCCAGACCAAGCTCCTCGGACAGATTGCCACCGCAGAGTTTGCCAATGCCTCCGGTCTTGAAAAGGGCGGCGACAACCTCTACAGACAGACCAACAACTCCGGCGACGCGACGATCCAGGAGATCGAGGCTTCAGGCGGCAAGATGAACACCGGTGTTCTGGAAATGAGTAATGTTGACCTCTCCAGCGAGTTCACGACGATGATCACGACCCAGAGAGGCTTCCAGGCAAACAGCCGTATCATCACCGTATCTGACACACTTCTTGAAGAGCTTACGAACCTCAAGAGATGATGATCGGTTTATAATGGTTCAAAGTGCCTCGTGGGCGACCGCGAGGCATTTTTGACTATGGTCGTGCCGGTCAATAATGACCTGTATAACGGCAATATTTATACTATATTTAGTTTATATTATTTCTTTACCACGGGCTGTTTTTGTGGTATATTTTATGGGTATGTGTATTCGGGGGTATGTGTCTGATGATCAATGTAACGCGTATGAACGGACTTATGATCACTGTGAACACTGACCTCATCCAATCGGTGGAGGAGACGCCGGACACGCTTCTGACGTTCACATCGGGGCAGAAGTTATTGGTTAAGGAAAGTAGACAGGAAGTAATCGAACTGATAAAATCGTACAAAAAGGAGATCATGGCAGCCGCGTTCGCAGACGCGGAAAGGGGTGCCTGATGTCCCGGATTTTTTGCGTTTATGAGGTAGCATAAAGTGGATATTGCAACATTAATCGGCCTGGGAATGTGTCTGGTCGCCATGGTCATCGGTATCATCACCTCCGGAGGCGTCACGGCGTTCAAGAACATGATAGATATTCCGTCATTCTTCGTGACGGTCATCGGCTCTTTCATGTGTGTTCTGGCCAGCAATACGCTGCCTGATTTCCTGGCGGGTCTTAAGTCACTTAAGCTGATATTGAAGCTCCCGGCCAACAATGTGTCAGAGAATATAAAGCAGATCATCGCTCTGTCCAATACCGCCAGAAAAGAAGGTCTGCTGGCTCTCGAAGAGGCGGCGGGCAATATCGAGGACGCGTTTTTGAAGAAAGGCCTTCTGCTCATAGTTGACGGCACGGATCCGGAGCTGGTCAAGAGCATACTTGAAGCCGAGATGGACGCGATCGATTCCAGACACAAGCTGCGTATTGCGGTCTGGGAGGACATAGGATCCATGGGTCCTGCCTGGGGTATGATCGGAACCCTGATCGGTCTGGTCAACATGCTGCAGAACATGGACGACCCCTCCGCCATCGGTCCTAACATGGCTGTTGCTCTTATCACGACCCTGTACGGATCGGTCATAGCCAACTGGCTGTGCGCGCCGACTGCTACCAAGCTTAAGCATCTCAATAATGACGAGTACACCGCCAAGAGTATCATGATAGAGGGAATCCTCTCGATACAGGCCGGTGAAAACCCGCGTGTGACTGAAGAAAAACTGAAATCATTCCTGTCGCCCGCAGATAAGGCCGCTTTTGAAGCAAGCAGCGGAGAAGGATCAGGCGGCGGAGAAGAATGATGACCGACTAAAGAGAACTACTAATGGCAAAGAAACCCGAAGAACCCCCGAAGGGGGCGCCGGCATGGCAATCGACATTTGCAGATCTTATGAATCTGCTTCTGTGTTTCTTCGTTCTTCTCTTTTCGATGTCCAGTATCGAAAAGGAGAAGTTCGAAGCTGTTGCTGCGTCTTTTTCGCAGGCGTTTAACATATTTGACGGCGGCGAGGTGAGCTTCGGCGAGGGAGCACTTGTCGGAGACGGCGTATCGCAGCTGAATGAACTGAATATCTATGTCAACTCAATGGGTATGGTGGACGAGGCCCAGAAGGATAAGTCCAAGGATGCTGACGGTGAGAGCGAGGATACCCAAAAGGAGGCTCTTGAGGAGCAGCTTGAGGCGTCTGAGAAACTGGCCGAGCAGATAGCGGCGGCTCTCGAAGCCAACGGTATCACGGATCAGATAGAACTCAATTTCACCAGCCAGTATGTCCAGCTGACTCTCCAGGGCGCGATACTCTTCGATTCCGGTGAAGTCGTGATAAAGGACGAGGCAAAGCCCATCCTCGACAAGGTCGGAGCGATACTTGAGCGCTATGCCGGCGGCACCATCGAGATCGAGGGACACACGGACAACGTGCCCATGCACGGTGCGAAGTATTCCAACAATGATGAGCTCTCATCCGGACGTGCGCTGTCGGTGTTCAATTACCTCATTGAGAATACGACACTCGAGCCTTCAAGGATCATGCACACCGGACGCGGCGAGTATATGCCGGTGGCGACCAATGAGACACCCGAGGGAAGATCTAAGAACAGACGCGTGGAGATAAGGATCTACAATCCGCTTAGTCCTATGTATTAAGCAAAAAGGAGCTTGTTATGAAGAGAAATATGCTTGCGATAGTAATACTGGCGGTGTGCATCATCAATATGGGCATCAATGCCTTTATGATGCTGACGGTAATGAATACGAATTCCAAGACCGTCAAGCTCATCTCCGACGTGGCGGCGGCTGTCAATATAGACAATACCACGATCGCAAACAGCACACAGGGCTATGGTTCTCCCGCAAATGTGCCGTTTGAGAAGACTGTCATGTATGATATCAACGGCGATAACAAGATGACCATAGCGCTTGCACCCGGCGAGGACGGCGAGACGCATTATGTCCAGCTGGAGGTTGCCCTGTCGCTGAATTCCGACAGCGAGGGCTACAAGATCTATGATGTGGCAAACGGCGGCCTTGACAGCAGACTCTCCAGGATCAAGTCCGTGGTTCAGGAGGTTGTTTCCTCCTACACCTTTGACGGGCTCAGAGCCAACGAGGCCGAGGCAAAAGATCAGATACTTCAGAAATTGCAGGAGATGTTTGAGTCAGACTTTATATTTAAAGTTGACTTCCCGCTGATCCAGTATGCGTAAGGAGCCCGCACTTGGCTGACGTACTATCTCAAAGTGAAATAGATGCGCTGTTAAACGGCATTAACAGCGGCGAGCTGGATGCCGCGGAGCTGCAGCAGACTGATGAGAAGAAGGTCAAGGAATATGATTTCGCGAGACCTGCCAAGTTCTCAAAGGAGCATCTGCGTACACTGGAGATCATTCATGAGCATTACGGCCGGCTGATATCCACGACGCTGCCGCTCTATGTAAGAAAGAATGTCAATGTCGCGGTGGCAAACTCCGAGACTGTCACTTTTTCGGAGTTTTCGAACGCACTGTCGAATCCGGTCATACTGGGCATAGTTAATTTTCAGCCTCTCCAGGGCACGATACTTCTTGAGGTGCAGTCCAATCTGGGATTTGCGTTCATTGACAGAATGCTCGGAGGCGAGGGAACTGCCATAGAAAAGGCAAGACCCTTCACGGATATCGAAATGCCTCTTATACAGAGGCTTGTGGATATCTGCATGAATCTGATGATAGAACCGTGGGGCAACGTGATAGGCATATCACCGACTCTTGAGAGAATAGAGACTAATCCTCAGTTTGCCCAGGTCATATCGCCCACGGACATGATAGCGATTGTGACCCTGAATATAAAGATGGGGGATACCGAGGGACTTATGAATGTGTGTCTCCCGTACTTTACCCTGGAGAGCATCATGGACAGGCTCAATACCAAATACTGGTATTCCACGATGCAGAGAGGGGGCGATGATCATTATGAGGAGCACCTTGAGAGCCTTATCCGCAGGGTTGAGATACCTCTCAGAGCAGTACTCGGATCGTGTCATATATCTGTTAATGATTTCATACATCTGCAGCGAGGTGATATAATACGTTTGGATAATCATCTCACGAACGATATGAAGCTGTACGTCGGGAGCATCTATAAATTTGACGCACTGCCGGGAACCGTGCGGGATAACTATGCCGTACGCGTTACATCGGTCGTGAGAGAAGAGGAGGACGAGCATGGACGGGATGCTATCACAGGATGAGATAAACGCTCTCCTGAACGGCATGGACGCGACGGGCGAAACCGAAGCCGCTTCAGACGGCGGAGGAGATGCCGGTGGTTCATTCGGGAACGAGGAACTCTCTGACGTTGAGAAGGACGCCATCGGCGAGGTAGCGAATATCTCCATGGGGTCGTCCGCGACGACGCTCTATTCGCTCTTAAATCTCAAGGTCAATATCACCACGCCCAAGGTTGAGCTTGCGACGTGGAAAAACGTGCTTGAGGATTACGCCAGACCCTGCGTGTTTACGGTCATTAAGTACACGGTCGGTCTGGACGGCAGCAACATTCTGATCCTCAAAGAGCATGACGTGCTTGTCATCACGGATCTGATGATGGGCAATGACGGTACAAATGTTGAGAATAAGGAACTGGGCGATCTTGAGCTCTCGGCCATATCAGAAGCAATGAACCAGATGATGGGCGCGGCGGCGACGTCACTGTCCACCATGCTCGGCGAGAAGATCGATATCAGCCCGCCGCAGTCGACTCTTCTTGATTTGACAGAACAGGATCCTGCGGAGATTTCTCCTTTCCTTGCGGGTACCTTTGTCAAGATCACATTCCGCATGCAGATCGGCGATCTGATAGACTCTGCGCTTATGCAGTTGTATCCGATCGATTTTGCAAGGACACTGTACGATACATTCCTGAGTCAGGCTGAGGAACCGGCACCGGCTCCCGCACCCGCACCTTCGGCGCCTCCGCCGGATATGTCTGTTCAGACATCTCCGCCTCCTCAGATGAGTATGCCTCAGGCTCCTCAGATGCAGACACCTCAGATGCAGACACCTCAGATGCAGATGCCTCAGATGCAGATGCCCCAGATGCAGATGCCCCAGATGCAGATGCCTCAGATGCAGATGCCTATGGGAATGCCCATGAGTATGCCCATGCAGGCGCCGCAGGATTATCAGACGGCCCAGTTCCAGAGTTTCCCCGCGGATATGTCGAACATACCCGGAGCTGAGAATATCAGTCTCATTCAGGATGTTCCTCTTGATGTCACGGTTGAGCTCGGACGTACCAAGAGACCGATATCGGATATTCTTGACTTTGCACCGGGCACCATTGTTGAACTGGACAAGATAGCGGGCGAACCGGTGGATGTACTGGTTAACGGCAAGCTTGTGGCTAAGGGCGAGGTTGTTGTCATTGAAGAAAGTTTCGGCGTGCGTGTCACGGAGATAGTGAAGTAGAAATGTACACGCCGACCGGATCCGTTTCCCAGCTTCTGACGATGCTCGCGGTCTTCGCGCTGGTACTTGTTCTCGCGTGGCTCACCGCGCGCTTTATCGCGGGTTATCAGAAGACCGGAGGGATCGCCGGTACCAATATTGAGATAATTGAAGCCGCGCGCCTGTCTCAGTCACAGGTAGTTGAGCTTTTGAAGATCGGGGACAGATATATCGCCGTGGCTGTGGGAAAGGATCACGTGGAGAAACTCGGAGAGTGGACCGCGGACGAGATACAGATATCGATCCCCGAAAAGAAACCGGGCAATATGCCGGATTTTGGGAGTGTGCTGAAAAATCTCGGGAAAAAGGAAGACCGGATTGACAAAGAGGAGTGACAAAAAAAGGGGTATATCATTACGGATGGCGGCATCATCAGCCGCTTTCTTTATCTGCGTGCTTGTTGGTGCGATGCTTGTTCTGCCCCTAAATGCGCATGCTGCGGTTCAGAACCCGGCAACAGCGGTGATCGAGAATCAGACCACGGATCCGCTTGTTGACGCGGATCCGCCTCCTACGGGCTCGATGACCGACAGAACCAATATAACGGAGCCTGGTACTGCTCAGGATCCCGATGATCTTGCTGAACTGAATATTGCCAATACGGTCACTGTGACCTACGACAACGGCAACGGAACAATAAACGGTGCCCTCCGGATACTCATAACTCTCACGCTGATTTCGCTGGCACCTTTGATGCTCGTGATGATGACCTCCTTTACGAGGATCATAGTTGTGATGCACTTTACGAGACAGGCGCTTGCAACGCAGACGGCGCCGCCGAACATGGTTCTGCTAGGCCTTGCGCTTTTCCTAACGCTGTTTATCATGCAGCCTACGATAACTGCCGTGTATAATGACGCCGTCATACCGTTTGAAAACGGGGAGATGGATCAGCAGGTCTTTTTTGAGACGGCAATGCAGCCCATAAGAACCTTCATGTACGGGCAGACGCAGACCAAGGACGTGCGCATGTTCATGGAAATATCAAAGACTGACTGGGACGGTGAACTTGACAGCATACCCAATCAGGTCCTGATACCCAGCTTTATGGTAAGTGAGTTGAGAACCGGATTTATCATCGGCTTTATCATCTACATACCTTTTATCGTCATTGATATGGTCGTGGCTTCGGTGCTGATGAGTATGGGTATGATGATGCTGCCGCCTACCACCATATCTATGCCCTTCAAGATATTGCTTTTTGTGCTGGCTGACGGATGGAACCTCATTATAGGCAGTCTGGTAAAGACATTCTACTAGGAGGAAGACATGACGATTAATGATGTGAATATGATCGTTCAGGATGCCCTGTTTCTCGTTATCAGGCTTTCTGCGCCGTGTCTTTTGGTCTCTCTTGTCGTCGGTCTGGTGATCTCGATCTTTCAGACCGTTACATCCATACAGGAGCAGACACTCACCTCGATACCCAAGATAATACTGACATTTATCGCCATTATCCTTCTTGGCAACTGGATGGCAACGACGATAACCGATTATATCACAAAGCTGTGGAGCAGCTTCAGCCTCTATATCAAGTGACCGGACAGGTGCGGCTATGCTTGATTACACTTTCAGCTACGGAGATCTGGAATACTTTCTGCTGATACTTATGCGGGTGGCGACATTTACGGCCGTGGCTCCGGTGTTCGGAATGCAGGGCGTTCCGCCAAACCGTTTCAAGATCACTTTTGCCGTATTTGTTTCGATCCTTCTGTATGGTACGGTTCCGATGGTTCCCCTTGAGTATGACACGGTGATTGGCTATGCGGTCATCGTTCTGAAGGAAGTGGCTGTGGGGCTTTTTTTGGGACTTGCGGCACAGATCGTCACTACGATAACCTCTTTTGCCGGCAATCTGGTGGATATGCAGGTAGGTCTTTCCATGGTCTCGCTCTTTGACCCCGTATCAAGAAACCAGGTCACTGTCTCGGGATCGCTCTATCAGTACACTCTGCTTGCAATGATGCTCGTAAGCGGTCTTTACCGGTATATCCTTTCCGCCATCGCTGACTCATTCACTATGATCCCGGTGAACGGGGCTGTGATCCGCAGCGGCATGCTCCTGCAGCAGATAATGACATATTTCAGAAATTACATCATCATCGGCTTCAGGATCTGTCTTCCGGTGTTTGTGATAACTTTTATAATAAATATAGTGCTGGGAATACTGGCAAAGGTGGCGCCGCAGATGAACATGTTCGCCGTGGGAATGCAGATAAAGATACTCACAGGTATGGCGATCCTCTACATGACATCGATAACGCTGGGGCATGCCGCCGATTTTATTTTCAGGTATATGCAGCAGATGCTGAAGGGATTCACGGGAGCCATGATGCCTTGAAAAAGAGATTTGTGATCCCAACCGCATACAGACAGGGATATCCTTCCGGAGACCGCCGTCTGGAAATGGATATCCAGTTCTTCGCTAAGGAGGGCCCCGGAGGCGAGAAGACCGAGGAACCCACGGCCAAACGTCTCAAGGATGCCAGAGATGAAGGCAATGTCGCGAAGAGCAGGGAGATCAACCAGGCGCTGTCGATACTTGCGCTGTTTATTCTGCTTCGGATTTTTCTTCCGACCTTCGGGAGCAATTTCCGGAATTTCTTTGAGAAGATGTATGAGGATATGCCCGCGCTTATACAGATGTATGACGGGCGTGTGCCCATGACCACTATCAACAGGCTGTTCAGGGAGGCTATCTTTCGTGTGCTGACCCTTATCGCGCCATTTTTTGCGGTGGGTTTCCTTGTGGCGTTTCTGACCGATCTTCTTCAGGTCAAATGGCATGTCACTACAAAGCCTCTTAAACCCAATTTTTCAAAGCTCAATCCCATTTCCGGGATGAAGAAGCTGTTCTCTATGGAAAAGCTTTTTGAACTCTTTAAGTCCATCGCCAAGCTGGCAATGATAAGCATCGTGGTTTACACATATATAATCGGGCGCAGGGAGTCGCTGTTTCTTCTCTACGATATGCCGCTGAGACAGGCTCTCGCGGCGATGTATGACATTATATTCAATCTTGGGCTTCGTATCGCGCTTGTGTATATGATCATTGCCGCAGTCGACTTTATCTACCAGAAGCACAAATTCCACGAAGAGATGAAGATGACCAAGCAGGAGGTCAAGGACGAGTATAAGAACCAGGAGGGAGATCCTCAGATCAAATCAAGGATCAGACAGAAGATGATGGAGGCATCCAGAAGAAGGATGATGAGTGCGCTTCCCCAGGCGGATGTGGTCATCACAAACCCTACTCATTATGCCGTGGCGCTTAAATACGAGCAGGATACGTATCATGCGCCGGTCGTGATCGCCAAGGGAACGGATCATCTTGCACAGAAGATAAAGGAGACCGCGAAAGAGTGCAATATCGAGATATACGAGGATAAGCCTCTTGCGCGTATGCTGTATGCCAATGTTCCGCTGGGCGCAGAGATCCCGCCGGAGCTGTATGAGGCAGTGGCAAATGTACTGGCCTTTGTATACAAGATAAAAGGTAAAATATAACAAAAATCCGTTTATTAATTTGTTGCTGCGGACGTGACGGGAAACCCTTTTTATGATATAGTATATAAGTTAAATTGTCGAAAGGGGGTAACAGTCACAGATGACCAGAGATAAGTTCCGCTCGCGGATCTTTGACTACGGCGTTGCACTGTATGTTGTGTTCGCCTTCGTCATGCTGATCATACCCCTCTCGGACTGGCTGCTGGATATCCTTCTCGCGGTTGATATGTCCATCTCCTTTGCCATACTTTTCAACGCCATGTATGTGCGTGAAGTGCTGGAGATGTCCAATTATCCCACCATCCTGCTGATCAGTACGATATTTCGTGTAGGACTAAACGTTTCGTCGACCAGAATGATATTGTCTACAGGTAACGCAGGACGCGTCATTGAGGTGTTCGGTGAATTTGTGGGCGGCGGCGATCTGGTCATAGGTGTTGTCGTCTATATTATCCTGATCATAGTGCAGCTGCAGGTCATCAATAAGGGCTCGGAGCGTGTTTCGGAGGTCACGGCAAGGTTTACGCTGGACGCCATGCCCGGTAAACAGATGGCTATTGACGCCGATCTGAACACCGGTGCCATAACCGATCAGGAGGCAATGGCAAGGAGGCAGAAGCTTCAGGATGAGGCAAGCTTCTTCGGATCCATGGACGGTGCCACAAAGTATGTCAAGGGAGACACGACTGCCGGTCTCATAATCACTGCGATCAATATTGTGGGCGGTATAGCAATGGGAATGTGGCGCCAGGGCATGAGCATCAACGAGGCGCTCGATCACTTCACCATACTTACCATCGGTGACGGCCTTGTCAGTTCCATACCATCGCTGCTGATATCGCTTGCAACGGGTGTGCTTGTCACCAAGGGCGCCAAGGAGGCGGAGTTCGGCTCTACGCTTATCAAGCAGCTCTTCTCGATGCCGAAGGCTCTCTATCTTGTGGGTGCGCTTGTGGCTTTCCTTGGCATAGCGACACCCCTGCCGGATGTGATCTATATCGCTATCGGCGCGCTCTTTATCGTATGCGGACGGGTCATGACCGGCACGCTTGAGACAGTCGGAATAGAGACCGAGGCGGAACAGGAGGAGACCACCGCCGAGGAGATAAGGCAGCCCGAGAATGTTAACTCGCTGCTCCAGGTGGATCCCATTGAGCTGGAGTTCGGCTACGGCATCATTCCCCTTGCGGATGTCAATCAGGGCGGTGACCTGCTTGACCGCGTTGTCATGATCCGCAGACAGATAGCGCTTGAACTGGGAACTGTCGTGCCCATCATAAGACTGCGCGACAATATACAGCTCAATCCCAATCAGTATATCATCAAGATAAAGGGCATCCAGATCAGCGAGGGCGAGATCATGTTCGATCACTACATGGCCATGAATCCGGGTCATGTGGAGGAAAAGATCGTCGGTATAGACACCTTTGAACCTTCATTCCATCTGCCGGCGACATGGATCACCGAGAGCCAGAGGGAGAGGGCGGAAAGCTACGGCTACACCGTTGTGGATCCTCCGTCAATAATCGCGACGCACCTGACGGAGGTGATAAGAGAACATATTGCAGAGCTGCTCACCAGACAGGATGTACAGAACCTGGTCGATAACCTCAAGAACAACAACCAGGCGCTTGTCGATGAGCTGTATCCTAAGCTCATGAGTCTGGGCGAGATTGAGAAGGTTCTGCAGAATCTGCTTAGGGAAGGCGTCTCCATAAGGGATCTTGTCACGATCTTCGAGACTCTTGCGGATTACGCGCCCTCCACGCACGATCCCGATATCCTGACGGAGTATGTGAGACAGGCTCTTAAGCGCGCGATCTGCGGGAAGTATTTCCCGCCCGGTGAGGAGACGCCGGTGGTGGCGCTCAAGTATGAGCTTGAACAGGAGATCATGGCAAGCGTCAAACAGACGGAGAACGGCGCTTATATCACGCTGGATCCCGACAGATCCGCCGCCATTATAAATGCCGCCGGTGAATGGGGAAGAAAACTTGAGGAGATGGGCAAGTATCCGATCATCATGACATCACCCATCGTGCGCATGTACTTTAAGAGGATGACCGAGGACAGATTCAGGGATCTGATCGTGATATCATATAATGAGATCGATAACGGCGTGCACTTCAATCCCATCGGTGTTATAGACGTGTGATGACAAGGACCGCGGACTGATATGATAATCAAGAAATTTGTGGCAAAAACTGAAGCTGACGCTACCGAGGACGCAAGGAGAGAGCTGGGGCAGGGCATAGTGATAATGAATGTCCGGCCTGTCAAGCAGAAGGGCTTTTTTGCGTTCCTTCTTCCTCCGCGTGTGGAGGTGACTGTCGCGTTGGAGGATGAACCCGATGACGTTCCTATCGGCAAAACGCCGATGCAGACACTCAGGCCCCAGCAGAATCAGAGGCCAGGAGCAAATGTGGATCTGACCGCGGGTGAAAAGCTGGTGAGAGCGACCCAGGACGGGACTCTGCCACCTCTCGGATCAAGGGTTTCGCCTGTGAACCCGGTGAGTTCCGCGAGGCAGATGCCGCCTCAGGATATTCAGGGACAGCCGCAGAGCGCCGGAAGACAGGCAGTTCAGCGCCCGGACAGATCATCCAGGGAACATCCGAAGGATCTTAACCTTCCGACCGAGGGCAGGCCCGAGCAGAACGCAAGACCTTCAGAAAACGCCGCGAGGCGTTCCGGAAGCGGTGATGTCGGTGTTCTTGAGGAGAAACTCGACTCCCTGCATAATCTTCTTGAAGAGAGGATTGGAGGTTCTTCCACTGCGAGAGATAAGAAAGCGGACAATTCCAGGGATGAGGATGACACGTCGGTTAACGGCGAAATGCTTACCTTTGTCAAGCTTCTCTACAATACTCTCATATCCAATGATGTGGATGAGATATATGCCAATCAGCTGACGGATGAGATTGAGAAGATGAACAAACCCAACATGCCGCTTGAGTATGTGCTTGCGAATGTCTATCAGAAGATGGTCCTGAAATTCGGTAAATCCGAACCGATAACTCCCGCCCAGGCAGGACCGAAAGCGCTTTTCTTCATCGGGCCCACCGGCGTCGGCAAGACCACCACGATAGCCAAGATAGCTTCAGAACTGTTTGTGATGCAGCACAAGAAGGTTGCGCTCCTGACGGTCGATACATACAGGATAGCGGCTGCCGAGCAGTTAAAGACATATGCTTCGATAATGGAGATACCCTGCAGGGTAATCTATTCCGTGGATGAGATGCGCACCGCAGCGGAGAATTTCAGGGATTACGACTTCCTCTGCATAGATACGGCGGGGCATTCCATGCATAACGAAGAACAGAGAAAAAACACCGACGCATTTCTTCACGCTTTTGACGGAGTGATCGAATCGGATGTTTTCCTGGTGCTGTCAGCCACTACGAAATACAGGGATCTTACTGATATAACGGATTCCTATTCTGCCATGACGCAGTACCGCCTGCTGTTCACCAAGATGGACGAGACTTCTGCGGCCGGCAACCTCTATAATATAAAGCTGAGGACCGGGGCGCCCATGTCATACATAACAAACGGACAGAACGTACCTGACGATATCGCTGTTTTCGATGCCCAGAGCGTTGTCAAGGGTTTACTGGGCGGAAAGAAGCAGAACGGGTGATCGTATGGATCAGGCGAGTCAGTTAAGAAATATCATAAAGAGCCAGAATGTGCGCCCCAGAGCAAGAGTCATCACGGTGACAAGCGGCAAGGGAGGCGTCGGAAAGAGCAATGTTGCTATCAATCTGGCTATTCAGCTGAGAAAGCTCGGGCAGCGGGTGATAATACTTGATGCCGATCTGGGTCTTGCAAATATCGAGATTATGTTCGGCACGGTACCGAAGCATAATCTCAGCGATCTGATCTATCAGGGCAAGAATATCAGGGAGATAATAACCTGGGGGCCTATGGATGTGGGCTTCATCTCAGGCGGATCAGGAATTACCAGAATGAGTCAGCTTGACCGTGAATATCTGACTTATATCATAGTCAATCTGGCGGAACTCGATGCCATCGCCGATACGGTGATCATCGATACCGGAGCGGGAATAGCCGATTCCGTAATGGAGTTTCTTGTGGCCAGCGGTGAGATAATTCTGGTCACAACTCCCGAACCGACATCCATAACGGATTCCTACTCACTTTTAAAGGCCTTGAATCAGAATCCGCGGTTTCAGAGGGAAAACACACATATCAAGGTGGTCTCGAATCTCGTGGCCTCGGACGGCGAGGGTCAGGTGCTGTACAATAAGCTGAACGCGGTGGTTGCCAGATACCTGAAGCTGCCCATGACTTATCTCGGTGCCATACCCAGGGATCAGGCGCTCGCCAATGCCGTGATGCAGCAGATACCTGTGTCAATGCAGAACCCTCAGGCCAGGTCTTCCAAGGCTTTTGAGAGGATAGTAGGCGAGCTTACCGATAATGACGAACTAAAGAGAGCGCGGTCGAGAGGTATGGCGGCTTTCTTTTCACATATACTGAGCGGTAAACAAAACGGAGGTACCTGACATGGCGTTTTTACCATCAAAGAAGCCTAAGAACACCATTGCCGACTATATCGGACTGGGGGACAGAGTCGAGCTGACCGAGGTCGGGCGGGCAAGTCAGGAGGAATCTGACAAGGTTTATGTCTCTCAGCTTTATGACATCATATCAGACGAACGCATAGAGATCATGATGCCCATGGAAAAGGAAAAGCTCATCCTCCTGCCTCAGGGAGGCGAGTATAACCTTACTTTTTTCAGCAATAATGTCCTGTATCAGGCTTTGTCAAAAGTGGTGGACAGATACAGGAACGGAAATATCTTTATTCTCGCCATGGAGCTCACAAGTAATCTCCGCAGGTTTCAGCGAAGAGAGTACTACAGATTCAGCTGTACGCTGCAGCTCTCGTCAAGGATACTTGATGACGATGAGGTGCATGTTCTTGATATGGATGACAGACTTGACATACCGACATCTCCCGCACAGCCCCTTGAGTCAAGCGTTATCATGGACATCAGCGGAGGCGGTCTGAGATTTGTCGGCAAGTATTGCTACAAGCCGGGAAGCCTGATACTCTGCGTATATCATCTCAAGACATCCGAGGGCCTGAAGGAATATAAGATCGTAAGCCGTGTTCTTGAGGTAAAGGAGAAGGAAGATCATCCCGGATTGTTTGAGCACAGAGCAAAATATGTTGATATCGGCGAGGAAGAACGCGAAGAGATAATTCATTATATATTTGAAGAAGAGAGAAGAATACGCCGTAAACAGGAGAACTGATACGAAGCATAATACAGGGAGGCGGAAATGGCAAAAAAAATTTTGATCGTTGATGACTCTGCACTCATAAGAAGTGTATTGAGTGGTATTATCAACGCAGATGCGAGATTTCACGTGGAAGACCGCGCTATTGACGGCCTCGAAGCGCTGGAACTTCTGAAGAAAAAGACGTATGATGCGGTAGTTCTTGATATTAACATGCCGCGGATGAACGGTTTGGAGTTGTTACGAGCTCTTCAGAAGGAAAGGATCCATGCCAAGATCATGATCGCATCCACCGACACCAAAGAGGGTGCGCAGATCACTATGGACTGTCTGGAACTGGGGGCGATGGATTTCGTCCACAAGCCGGACAATACCATGGATTGTCGCTCGGAGGCTTTTGCCAGGGCATTCCTTGCAACACTGACCGCTGTGGCGGAGTCAAAGGCACCGGATAACAAGGTATTTACAGTTGAATCCATAAAGACATCCGGTGCGTTGTCCAGACTGGCCGAAAAGCATTCCGCCAAGATCTCCGGCAGAAGGATAGTAGCCATAGCATCTTCAACGGGTGGGCCAAGGGCACTTCAGTCGGTGATACCGCTTTTGCCCGGAAAACTCAGAGCTCCGGTGGTCATGGTTCAGCATATGCCCGTCGGATTTACCCAGTCCCTTGCGGACAGGATAGACAAGACCAGCGAACTCGAGGTCAAGGAAGCCGCTGAAGGAGATTTCCTGAAGGATGGATGTGTATATCTCTCCAAAGGCGGTGCGCATATGAATATCATTTCGCGGGGCGGCAAGTGCATGATCCATTACACTGATGAGCCGAACAGAGAAGGCGTAAAGCCCTGTGCGAATTATATGTTTGAATCACTTGCCGACAGTCCCTTCGATGAAGTGGTATGCGTGGTGATGACCGGTATGGGAGCTGACGGAACAGAGGGAATAAAGAATCTCAAGGAAAAGAAGAAGGTTCATGTTATAGCACAGGATGCCGACACCTGCACTGTGTACGGAATGCCGAAGAGCATAGCCAATGCCGGACTTACCGATGTTGTTGTGCCCTTGGGCGAGATAGCACAGGAGATAATCTTACGAGTCGGTGTTAGATAACAAAGTCATTTTTGGAGGGTGAGACTATGGATGTAGGACAATATTTGGGCGTCTTTCTTGATGAGTCCAAGGAACATCTGCAGGGTCTGAATGATAATATCATGGCCCTTGAGCAGGATCCGGCCAATGAGGATTGCATCAACGAGATCTTCCGCGCTGCGCACTCCCTTAAAGGAATGGCAGGGACGATGGGCTACAAGCGCATGCAGGAGCTCACGCATCACATGGAGGATGTTTTCTCCGATGTGCGTGCGGGTCAGATCAAGGTTAACGGTGACATGATAGATACCCTGTTCAAATGCCTTGATGCGCTGCAGGCTTACGTTGATCTGATCTCCGAGACCCAGGACGAGGGAACGGAGGAGAATCTTGACATCATCAAGGCTCTAAGCGATATCAGATCCGGAAAAAGCGGAGGCGATGGCAGGGATAAGAGCGCCGAAGCAAAGAAGGAAGAGGCTCCCGCTGAGGAAAAGAAGGAAGCCGAAGCTTCCGGCGAAGCTCCCTGGAAGAGCATCAAACTTAACGATTCCGTCAGGAGCGCTCTTGTTGAGGCAAAAGAGCAGGGCAAGAACATCTACGGCGTGACCGTCAACATCCAGGAGAGCTGCATATTAAAGGCGGCCAGAGCCTTCCTGGTCTTCAAGGGAATTGAGGACGTCGGCGAGATTTCCGTGTCTGATCCCAGCACCCAGGATATCGAGGACGAGAAGTTTGATCTGTCCTTTAACATGATCGTCACGACCGATGAATCGAAGGAAAAGATCAGCGAGATAATCAATCATGTATCCGAGATCGAATCTGTTGATGTGGGCGACTTTGATCTCGACAGCGAAGCTGCTGACGCTGACAAAGCTTCTGAGGGTGCTCAGGGTGCAGCTGCTTCAGAAGAGACCGCCGCAGTTGCCAAAGCGGATGTCAAGAGCGAAGAGGCAGAACCTAAGGCGGCTGCCGCAGGCGGCAATGCCGCTGCACAGGGCGGAAAGAAACCCGCGGGCAAGCCGGCGATCGCCAGAACAGTCAGGGTTGATATTGATAAACTTGATGTTCTGATGAACCTTGTCAGTGAGCTTATCATTGCAAAGAACTCTCTTATTTCAGCAGCAACCTCCGAAAAAGCAGAGAGTGGCAATGTAAATGAGCAGATCGAGTACCTTGAGAGCGTCACGACCAACCTTCACGAGTCCGTCATGAAGGTCAGGATGGTGCCTCTTGAGAGCACGCTGCAGAAATTCCCGAGAATGATCCGTGATCTGAACAGATCCCTCGGAAAGAAGATGGAGCTGACCATGACCGGTGAAGACACCGAAATGGACAGAACCGTTGTTGATGAGATCGGCGATCCGCTGATGCATCTGCTCAGAAACAGTGCGGATCACGGTCTTGAGACTCCCGAAGAACGTATCGCGGCCGGCAAGCCTGAGGTGGGACAGATATTCCTTAGGGCTTATCAGGATGGCAACAATGTCGTCATCGAGGTTGGAGACGACGGACGCGGCATAGATGTCGAATCTGTCAAGAAACGCGCAATAGAGCGCGGTGTCATCACTCCCGAGCAGGGAGAGGCGATGAGCGAAAAGGCAATAATCGGTCTTCTCTTCAATGCTGGTTTCTCAACAGCCAAGGTCGTATCCGAGATCTCAGGACGCGGAGTCGGTCTGGATGTCGTCAAGTCAAAGGTTGAGTCCTTAAACGGCGAAGTCGATGTAAGAACAAAGCTCGGCGAGGGCAGCACCTGGATCATAAGACTTCCCATGACGTTAGCTATCATTCAGGCTCTGATGGTCAAGGTGGGCGGCGAGACATACGCAATCCCTCTTGATTCCATTCAGATAATCGAGGATGTAGCGCCCGATGAGATCAAGCTTGTACAGAACCGAGAGGTCATAAATCTGCGCGGATCCGTGACACCGCTCATCAGACTCTCCAAATCTCTGGAGATAGAGAGCAACCAGCCTGAGGATGCCAACATGGTGGTAGTTATCGTCAAGAAGGGCGAGCAGCAGGCAGGTCTTGTCATCGATGAGATGCTTGGTCAGCTTGAGATCGTTATCAAACCTCTCGGCAAGTATACCAGCAAGTGCAAGTTCATAAGCGGCGCCACGATACTCGGTGACGGCGAGATCGCCCTGATCCTCGACACCAACGCGCTTGTTTGATACTGATAGACCAATCACGAAAGGAGTTTATTTCTATGAATGATCTGAGCGATAAGGAAAGTGCTGGCGAACTGATACAGTATATAGTCATCAGACTCGGCGAAGAGCAGTTCGGAATAGATATCCGCTTCGTTGATAATATCGTGCGGATGCAGCAGATCACGCGTGTTCCCAAGGTTCAGCATTACCTTAAGGGCGTGATCAATATCCGGGGCGAGATAGTGCCGGTCATGAGCCTGAGACTCATAATGGACATGAATGCCGATGAGTACACCGGAAAGACCCGTATCATCATAGTTAAGATGACGGGAGGAGATCTGATCGGATTTATTGTAGATCAGGTCGATCATGTCCTGACTCTCGATTCCAACAATATCGAGCGCGTACACCGCGACGACAGCAAGAAGCATGGAGAGTTCCTAAGCGGTGTAGGAAAATATGAAGGCGGCCTCGTATCTATACTTGATCTCAATACTCTTGAACTTGAATCCCTCGAGAGCAGAGACAAGGAGAGAGATAAGCAGCTGCTGTCAATAGCGGATTGAGTTTGATACAACCGACGGTATTTTCGTGGCAGGATTATGACTGCGGTCAGTCGCAGGGAAAGGACTGTTAGTGAGTAATCTAAGTATGGAACAACTGTCCAGCCAGTATTATGACATCCTGAAGGAACTGGGCAACATAGGTGCCGGTAATGCTACGACGGCGCTGGCGCAGATGCTCGGGGGCAAACTCGATATGTCGGTACCGCAGGTACGGCTTCTTGAGTTTAAAGATGTCGGAGATCTGATGGGCGGAGCAGATCAAATCATGGCAGGTATATACCTCGGTGTAGAGGGCGATATCAGCGGCAGCATGATGTTCCTTCTGGGCGTTGAAAGCGCCAAGCATCTTGTGGCTAAGCTCATGATGCAGGAGCCGACGGACGGACCTTTTTCTGAGATCGAGCTTTCAGCTCTTAAAGAGGTAGGCAATATCATAACCGGCTCATACCTCAATTCGCTGTCGGCTCTGACAAATCTGAAGATGCTGCCTACAGTACCTTCTGTTGCAGTGGATATGGCAGGAGCGATATTGAGCGTACCCGCGATCGAGTTTGGTCTGATCGGCGACAATATTCTTCTTATTGAGACGCAGTTTAACGATGAGACAGAGATGAACGGTTATTTCATCCTGCTTCCGGATCTTGATTCCTATTCCAGGATCCTGACGTCGCTTGGCATTTCATTATAAAGCATCATTGATTGTGCAAGGAGTTGGTACACATGGGTAAATCGATACTTGTCGGCATGGCTGATCTGAATGTATGTAAAGCGCCTGACAGTATTACGACACTTGGTCTCGGATCATGTGTCGGAATAGCAATCAGAGATCCGGGAACCAAGATCGGAGGACTGGCTCACATAATGCTTCCTGATTCAAAGGAGATATCAAGTGTCACGCATGTTCCGAAATTTGCGGACACGGGTATTGAAGAGCTGGTTAAAAAAATTACAGGTGCCGGTGCAAACCGCAGGACACTTGTGGCAAAAATTGCCGGCGGAGCGCAGATGTTTGCATCCAGTACGAACAGCAATACAATGAAGGTGGGTGCGCGCAATGTGATCGCTGTCAAGAAAAAGCTTCAGGAATTAGGCATAAGGCTTCTGGCGGAGGATACAGGGGATACCTACGGAAGAACGGTTATCTTTTATCCGGAGACCGGGGATTATGTGATAAAGACCGTCGGTAAACCCGAAAAAGTAATATGAATAAAATCAAGCTGATCCCGCCGTTAGTGATGCTTGCCGCGACTTCAACCGTCGCAGTGATCACTTATCTGCGGGATTTTCCTTTTGGTACGTGGCTGGTAATAGTTATAGCAGTAATGGTGCTATTCCTCTTCATCGGCGAAGTGATCAGACAGATGATAGAGTACTTTATGAAGGTCAATGAGGAGAGGGAAAAAGCGGAAGAAGAGGAGCAGGAAGCGGAAAAGGACAATGAAGGACTGCAGACTGAGGATCTGTGATGGATGATGCCGAAAAAAACGCCCTTTGGGCTCAATATGCCAGAACCAGATCGCCGGAGCTTCGTGAGAAGCTTATATTGGAGTACGCTCAGCTTGTAAAACTTGTCGCCGGGCGTCTTTCCATGTATCTGGGCTTTAATGTCGAGTACGATGATCTTGTGGGATACGGCATCTTCGGGTTGATAGATGCAATTGACAAGTATGACACCATGAAGGATGTCAAGTTTGAAACTTATGCATCCCTCAGGATAAGAGGAGCGATCCTTGACCAGATAAGAAAGATGGACTGGATCCCGAGAACTGTCAGACAGAGACAGAAAAAGATAGATACAGCCATGCGCGAGCTCGAAAATGAGACTGGCAGGATACCGACTGATGCCGAGATCGCGGAAAGAATGGAGATCACGGAGGAGGAATTCTACGACTGGCAGAGTCAGATGAAGGTGACAGGCGTGGTATCCCTCAATGAATTTCTGGAGCAGGGAAGTGATATACCCGAGGAAAGCGGTACAGATTACGCGAGGTTTGTCCGCCCCGAGGATGCAGTAGAAAAGGAAGAAGTTAAAAAGAAACTGGCCGAGGCCCTTGAGATACTGACAGACAAGGAGAAACAGGTCATAGTCATGTATTACTATGAGGAGATGAACCTGAAGGAGATCGCAGCTGTCCTCTCTGTCACAGAGTCCAGGATCTCTCAGCTTCACACCAGGGCTCTTCAGAAAATGAAACAGAAAATGGGTGTCTATATGGGCATCTTTTCAGAGATTGTATAACAGGAGCGAGGAGGTAGCCCGATATGAACGGATATTTTAAGATGACCGCCAATTCTGACGGACTGTTTCTGCAGATCATAGCCCCAACTGACGGCGGTAATCCAACGACTACGCAGATGGTCCTCGATTACCTGGATATGCACAAATTAAAGGGTGACCCGGTTCTTATCGACAAGGCGATCAAGGCAGCGGACGGCAACTATGTAAGGATCGCTCTCGACAGAATACATCCTGTAAGCGAGAGCTATCGACTGGATATCGCGGATGACAAGATGAGTGCAGTCGCGTATTTCTATCCGCCCATGGATAAGGCGGAAGCCATGAATGCCGCGGAACTTCTGGGGGATCTGAAGTATCACAAGATCCTCTTTGGAATAAAGAAGGAAAACATAGAAAACTATTTCAAGAACCGGCAGTATTGCACGGAGATTGTGCTGGCGGAGGGAAAGGCTCCAAGAGACGGTGAAGATGCCGAGGTGACATATCATTTCAATACCGATCTCCATGCGAAGCCCACCATGAACGCCGACGGCACTGTGGATTATTATCATCTCAACCTGATCAATCACTGCAAGGAAGGGGATGAGCTTGCAACACTGAAGAAAGAGGATCTCGGTGACAACGGCATGAACATTTTCGGTGATCCCGTAAAACCCCGAAAGGTGAAGGTTCTTGCGCTGCATCCCGGAAAAAATACCAGGATCTCCGAGGACAAACTGCATCTTTTTGCTAATAAGACCGGACATGCCATACTCGAGGGAGAACATGTGACTGTCTCGGATGTCATGCAGGTCGAGAATGTGGATCTCTCCACCGGAAATATTGAATACGAGGGGAGCGTTGAGGTTAAGGGTGTGGTAGCTGACGGCTTCGAGGTGAAGTGCGGCGGTAATCTGCTCGTTAAGGGCATAGTTGAAGGTGCCAAGGTTGAGGCAGGCGGCGATGTGATACTTGAGCGCGGCGTAAACGGTATGGGTCACGGACAGATCAAGGCTGAACGAAACATTGTTACTAAATTTATCGAGAACGCCACAATCACTGCCGGAGGCAGCGTTACCTCCGAGTCCATAATACATGCAAGTGTTTCTGCAGGAACAGAGATTACCGTAAGCGGAAAGAGAGGCAATATCACCGGAGGGCATCTGTCGGCCACCGAGCAGATCGAAGCCAAGACTATCGGCTCGGAAATGGGCGGCAGCACTATCATTGAGGTCGGTGTCAACCCCAGGCTAAAGGAGGAGATAAAGGAAAAGGAAATGGCTCTCGCAAATACGGAAAAGAATCTGAATGCGATAGAGCCTACTATAGCCGGCTTTTCCGAAAAACTCAAAAAGGGTTTCAAACCCACACCGGATCAGGTGCAGTATCTGCAAAAGCTCCTTGCCATGGACAAAGCGCTGAAGGCTGACAGAGAGGAAAAGAACAAGGAACTGGACAAGCTTCATGAGGAGCTTCTTGATGTAAAAAAAGCCAATGTCAGGTTTACTGGTGTTGCGTATCCGGGTACTCAGATCATGATAGGTTCCCTCTCGCAGACGTTGAAAAAAGAGTACAAGTACGGAAAGTTCTTCAGCGACGGCGGCGACGTGCGCTACACATCATTGTGATAAAAGAGGTTATCAGATGGCCATAAACCGTGTTGATGTCCAGGGGACATTTATAAGACAGGATGTAGCACAGCTGAGGCAGGATCAGGAAAACCGTGCCTATGCCGACATGACCAGCCTCGCTTCGCAATTTGAGCGCGAAGCGGAGGAGAATCATATGGCCGTGACCAGAACCGAGGCATATGAGGCAGCGGATGAGAAATACGATGCAAGTGAGGAAGGAAAGAACAAGCACTTGATCGGGAACAGGAGAAAGAACGCGGGTAAAAAGAAGGAGGCGGTTATAAAGGATCCGGAAGGGATCCTTATCGGAGCTGACGGAAAACCTCTGTACGGCTCCAAACGCTCAGCCTTCGACCTGAAAATATGAGATGATCAGTGTTACAGAGATAATACTCATAATCATAGGAGTGGCGATCGTCGTGCTGGGGTACGTGCTCCCGGCGGGCAAGAACGGCAGCGGCGTCGATCAGGGCGAGATCGAGGATATCGTTCAGGATAAGCTTGATCAGTCGCTGAATGTCACGGTGCGCCGTCAGATCGATACTATGGCTCAGGATGCCGTTGCGGATGCAATAGATGACAACAAGCTTTCGCTCTCAAGGATATCCAATGAGAAGGTAACCGAAATAAGTGAGTACGCCGGCACGGTTCTGGATGATATAAAAAAGAACCATGACGAGGTCGTTTTCATGTATGACATGCTTAACGACAAGCATAAGAACCTTACATCCACCGTGACCGAGATGACGAGAACCGCCGAGAATGCGAAGCAGACAGTCAGGGATGCCGAGCTGAAGGCCAGGGATGCAATAGATGCTGTGGCGACTCTGGATGCCGCGGCTTCAAGAGCGAGGGAAGCAGCTACTGCGCTGAAGGCTCAGGAAAAGATGAGTGCACAGGCCGCAGCCGCCGTTAAAGAGACCGAACCGGTCCAGCTGCAGTTCGAGCCTATTATAGCCCCGGATGAACCGCAGGCAGCTCCCGCTATGAAGATCATAAGACCGGCTGCTTCTTCCGAAACTGCCAAGGCCGATCCCATTGCAGTACTGGAAAAGGCCGGTATCGTACCGGGGTCCGATGCGGCGGCTCCCGGTGAAACTGTGATCACACCCGCAGTCAAAAGCGCTGAAGCGCTGACAGATAACAGGTCTTCCGATGCGGAACCGGAGACGAGGAACAGAAACACACCCAATACTGCGAAGGTAACGCCCAGGACACCGGGTGCGGTGGAGCCTCTTTCCCAGAACAAGCGCATATTGGAGATGCACAAGGCCGGTAAATCCAACATGGTTATCGCAAGAGAACTTGGATTAGGGATAGGAGAGGTCAGATTGGTGATCGATCTGTCCAATAAACAGATAAGGGATAGCAGGAAGAATGAAGCTTAAGTATTACCTTCGCGGAATGGGGATCGGGATGATCATCACCGCGATAGTGATGGGAATAGCACTGAACGGGCGGAAGGAAACTCTGTCTGATGCTGAGATTATGGCCAGGGCGAGAGAACTGGGAATGATAGATTCCACAGTGCTTTCAGACTATGCGGCTCAAGGCGTTATGGGAGATGCCATGGGAGGCGCAGGAGATATGGGCAATGCTGCTGACGGCTCGGCAGGAGCGTCTGTCAGGAGCGTGACCCAGTCGGGAGAAGCGGGCTCTCATCGCGTAGTTTTTGAGAAGATCGATCCTGTGGAACAGCCGACCTCCGCAGATGCGGGTACAGGCGCTCTTAAAAGCGGTGAGAAGAAGGATGAAGCAAACTCTGCCGCATCGGACAATGGTAACCGGACCGGAAAGGAATCCGGAGATTCCTCAAAGAGCACTGAGGAAGGCAAAAAGGCAGCCGATGCCTCGGGTGTCATGAGCAGGGAAAATGATACCGCGAAGAAGACGGCTGATGCTGCGACAGCTGATACAGCGAAGAAAACAGCGGATGCTGCGACAGCAGATACAGCGAAGAAGACGGCTGATGCTGCGACAGCTGATACAGCAAAGAAAACAGCGGATGCTGCGACAACTGATACAGCGAAGAAGACAGCGGATGCTGCGACAGCTGATACAGCAAAGAATTCAGCGGATGCGAGCCCAGCTGCCGGCAATCCCGAACCTGCCGCAACCGGCAGTACTGCAACCACGTCATCTGATACTCCGGCACCTGCGTCGGCCGGGGGTGTTAGGACTATCGTAATCCCGAGCGGTGTGGGATCGGAGACGGTTTCACGTATCCTTGCGGATGCGGGGCTCGTTGATTCTGCAGCAACATATGACAAATATCTCTGCGACAACAGAGTCGACAGATCAATAAGAAGCGGCACCATGAGCATTCCCGAAGGTGCCACCTGGGATCAGATAAAAGATATCATCACAAGGTGATTCTCTGAACTTATCTCTTGCATATCAGTATTTTCCGTGGTATAATCAGCAAGTTGCAAAAAAGCACGCGCGCGGGCTTTCGGTGTTAGTATCTGGAACTGACGTGCGCGGAAGAAAAAACCGAAACGGAGGTTATCATGAGTGTAGTAAGTATGAAGCAACTGTTGGAAGCGGGTGTACACTTCGGTCATCAGACCAAGCGCTGGAACCCCAAGATGGCACCGTATATCTTTACGGAGAGAAACGGCATCCACATCATCGATCTTCAGCAGACAGTAGGTAAGGTTGACGAGGCCTACAAGGCTGTCTTTGAGATCGCGGAGCAGGGCGGTACCATCATGTTCGTCGGAACAAAAAAGCAGGCGCAGGACGCTGTAAAGGTAGAGGCTGAGCGCTGCGGCATGTACTATGTCAACGAGAGATGGCTCGGCGGCATGCTGACGAATTTTCAGACCATTCAGTCCCGCATCACCAGGCTTAAGGATATTGAGAGGATGCAGTCTGACGGCACCTTTGATGTTCTGCCTAAAAAGGAAGTCGCAGGCCTTAAGAAGGAACTTGAAAAACTGGAAAAGAATCTCGGCGGTATCCGTGATATGAAGAGAATCCCTGATGCTATCTTTGTCATCGATCCCAAGAAGGAGAGGATCTGTGTGGCAGAGGCTCAGGCACTGGGCATCACCATTATCGGTATAGTTGATACCAACTGCGATCCCGAGGAACTCGATTATGTTATCCCCGGCAACGACGATGCGATCCGCGCAGTCAAGCTTCTTGTAGGACGTATGGCTGATGCCGTCATCGAAGCTAAGGAAGGAAAAGAGATGAGCACGGAGCCCAAGCCCGACCCGGAGGCTCAGGCAGAGCAGGAAGACGCAGCTGAAGACGCTGAGTAATGATCAGTCAGTCATGATCAGTCAGTCTGTTTATAAACCGGTAATTACAGGGATAGCAAAGAATTGAGATACAGCTTCGAGGCGGCATAAAGCCCCGGGAAAGAGAGGATATAATGGCTATTACAGCAGCAATGGTCAAGGAACTCCGCGAGTCAACCGGCGCGGGAATGATGGATTGTAAGAAGGCACTTACGGAAACAAACGGCAATATGGATGAAGCTGTTGAGTACCTCAGAAAGAACGGCCAGATGAAGGCCGAGAAGAAGGCCAGCAGGATCGCTGCCGAGGGTCTCACCAGGATCGCGGTTAAGGACGATCAGACAGCTGCGGTTGTCGAAGTCAACTCCGAGACCGACTTTGTCGCAAAGAATGAGCAGTTCCAGAGCTACGTCGAGGCCGTCGCAAAGCAGGCTGTCAACTCCGATGCCGCAGATATGGATGCCTTCATGGCTGAGAAATGGAATCTTGACGAGTCCAAGACCGTTCAGGATGCTCTTGTAGAGATCACGGCTGTCATCAGCGAGAAGATCAGCATACGCAGATTTGAGAAGGTCACGGCAGTTCATGGTATCGTGGTGCCTTATCTCCATGGCGGCGGCAGGATCTCAGTTCTCGTTGAGGCCGATACCGACGTGGTGAACGATGAGATCAAAGAAGCGGTTAAGAACATAGCTATGCAGGTAGCTGCTCTTCATCCTGCATACATAGATATGAAGGACGTTCCCGAAGACTTCAAGGAGCATGAGAGAGAAATCCTCCTTGCACAGTCTGTTAAGGAGAACGAGGAGCTTCCCGAGGAGAAGAGAAAGCCTCAGCAGATCCTCGAGAAGATGCTTGTCGGCAGACTTCAGAAGGAACTCAAAGAGATGTGCCTCAACGAGCAGGTCTATGTAAAGGCCGAGGATGGCAAGCAGACCGTCGCACAGTATGTTGCTCAGGTCGCCAAGGCGAACGGCGCGAATCTTTCCATCAAGCGTTTCGTGAGATTTGAGACGGGTGAGGGCATTGAGAAGAGAAGCGAGAACTTCGCTGAGGAAGTTGCCAAGCAGGCAGGCATTAAGTGAGCACTTACGCCCGGTATCAAGAATAAAATACAAAACTCGCCGACCGCGTATGCGGCCGGCGGGTTTTTCATTCTGTCTTTACTTCCACGAAAACTGCATAAGTCCTATCACATAGAGGACAATAACACAGATCGGAACGAAGATCATAAATACAGGCCTCATCCAGTTCTTTATCTTCAGTCCTTCTCCCTCGTTTGCCTCTCTGACAAAATTCTCCCAACCCCAGCCGAACTTGTAGCAGCAGAACAGAGCCATCACGACCGAGCCTAAAGGAAGCAGGTTAGTACTCACGATGAAATCCCAGAAATCCAGCCAGGCAGAACCTTCAGCAAAGGGCTGGAAGGGAAGAACACTGTAGCCAAGGGCCGTGGTCAGAGACAGTGCCGCTATCACCACACCGCAGACAAAGCACCCCTTGGGGCGTTCCCATCCGGTCAGCTCGCGCACACAGGCGAGTATCCCTTCAAATACTGCAAGTTCGGTTGAAAATGCGGCAAAAACCATGAAGAGGAAGAAAAGGGATCCCCATATCCTTCCGCCGGGCATATTATTAAACACAGTGGCCATGGTGTTGAATAGCAGTGCGGGCCCCGCATTTACCTCTATGCCATATGTAAAACAGGCCGGAAACATGATGAGACCAGAGATGATCGCCACAAGTGTATCCAGTATCACAACATTTATCGACTCTCCCAGGAGTGAGTGTTTTTTGTCGATATAACTGCCGAAGATCGCCATGGCGCCGATGCCGAGGCTGAGCGTGAAAAACGCCTGATTCATCGCGCCGACTATGACCGAGCCGTTGATCTTGGAAAAGTCGGGGATCAGATAGAAACTGAGACCTTCCGCAGCACCCGGCATGGTAAGACTTCTGCCGGCCAGGACCAGCATGAGCAGGAACAGGCCGATCATCATATACTTTGAAACCCTCTCAAGACCAGACTTTATGTCAAAGCACAGCACCGCAAATCCGACAACTACAGCTATCAGCATATATATGACATTTACTTCCGGATTCGTGATCATCTCAACAAAGCCGAGATCGGCGCTTTTTCCTGTTAGGAATGACACAAAATAATAGATCATCCAGCCGGTGACAACCGTATAAAACGCCATCAGCGCAACACAACCAAGCAGACAGAACCATCCGTGCAGATGCCACTTATGGCCGGGCTTTTCCAGCTTTTGATACATTTTCACCGGACTGGCATTGGCTGCGCGGCCCAGGGTGAACTCCATCACCAGACAGGGAATGCCTAAAAGCAGCAGACAGAAAAAGTATATCAGGAGGAACCCGCCGCCGCCGTACTGACCGGCCATCCACGGAAACTTCCACACATTCCCGCATCCTATGGCACAGCCTGCGCTCAAAAGTATAAAACCAAGACGGCTTCCAAGATTATCCCGTTCATTCATTTCCCCATACTCCTTTCATACTGCCAGATTATCTCTTATCATCATCCGCAAGCTCGGTGATGCGTCCGGAATCATTATTGGCGTGAGCATTTATATTGGATTGTCTGGTCTTGATACTCCCGTTGCCGTTTGCGCTGCCGAAAGCATAATTCAGAGCACCGTTGCCGGTATAGCGGTAATTAGTTCCGATCATCACGATCTCCGAATATCCGTTCAGTGCACCGGTTCCGGCAGCGGAGTGAGCATTGATCTCCATGTCGGTTCCGAAGTCGGCGAAAAGAACTTTGGCAAGGCTGCCCCGTAAACTGCCGATAGCTGTATATTCTCCGCTGTCGGCAGAGCAATGGAAATAGGTTCGTGACACATCGAGGGCGGCATCATTTGACAACGAACCTATGCCTACTCCCGAAGTGCCTGAGAAGGTCATGTCGATGTCACAGTCGCTGACCTCCATTATCACTTCACCTTCTATGCTTCCTATGCCGGCAGCCTGATCGCTTCGCTGCTGTATCACGAACTTTCCGCTGCTGATGCGGATGTCCGCGCCGGTCATGCCGCCGATGCCTACGCCGCACGTGCCGCCGGCATCCAGCAGGATCGTGCCCTCATGGCAGAATTCCATGCGGCCGGCTGATCCTTTTGATGTGCCGATCACAGCATACTGCCTCTGGTTCATGCGGATCAGCAGATCGCCGTCACCTCTTACGGTTAGTTCAGCACCTTTGGGAACAAGAATGCCTCCGCCTGTAAGGGTGTTTTCACCGTGGAGTACCAGTACCACTTTTGCACCCGGGGCGATCTCGATGCAGGGTCTGAGCCTTGGACTTACAAGACTTACATTCTCGAGCGTGATCTGTCCGTCATAGCCTTCTTTTATCTCTATGGTGAGTTCGGTGTTCTGACCGGGTGTCCCGCTTAAGGTATAGTCTCTGAAGGTTGTCATATCACCGGTGGTGACAAGGATCTGATAACCCTCACGCTCAAGGGAACCGGCGGATAATCTGTTGCTGCGCCCGGTTCTGTAACTGCGTCGGTTGGATCCTTCCTGACGTTCTCTCTGATAGAAGCAGATCTCCTGTACGATTTCCGGAGCGATATGCTTTGGTATTTCAGGGGAGGGTCTGCCTGTGTAGAATCCCTGTATCAGATCGCAGCCGAGACTGATCACGGTACGCAGCTCATCCGATGTCTCCACACCCTCCGCCAGAACCTTGATATTGGCATCATGAGAGAAACTCACGATCTCTCTTACGAGATGCTGTCTCGAACGGCTGTCCTGAATATTCGAAAGAAGGGAACGGTCCACTTTGACATAATTCGGCATATAGCGGAGCAGATTGGAAATATTGGAATATCCTGTTCCGAAGTCATCGACGGCGGTGTCTATGCCCAGACTGTTAAACCTCTTTTTCATCTGGTCCAACTCTCTATCGTTGAGCTCTGCCTGTTCGGTGAGTTCCACAACTGCCTGATTGTTACGGGAGAGCAAAAGCTCCTCGATCCGCTTTTCGTCCGATTCACTAAGTCTTGTTCCCGGAATGCTGTTGATAAATACGTATCTGTCTCCGAAAGAATCTTTCTCTTTTGCCATCTGTTCGAGTACATTCATGAATGTGGCCTTTTCGACATCCGGGAGCCGCCGCAGCATGTTTGCATATTTCAGGATTTCGAGGGGAGACATCCTCTTTCCTGTCTCCACGCGCATAAGAGCTTCAAAAGCGTATATACTGCCGTCAAAGGCGCTGACTATCGGCTGGAAATGATAGGTGAAAAGGTTTTCATCCAGAATCTGTCTTACGAAATCGAGTGATTCTTCGTCTTCTTCGGTAATATCCGGACTGACGACCGGCTCTGACGTAAATCCCGAAGGGAATTTCGTCTTCAGCCCCTTCATTGATTCGACTCTCCGCAGTGCATGTGTAAGAAGAGTGCGGCGTATGCCTTCCATACCGCAGCAGAACGCCTGCATCCATTGTCTGTATATCTCATCATAGCATATGGTCAGATTGCCGTAGCTTATAACCGCATAGCCGAAATTCCTGGCACCGAAATAGAGCGGAGTAAAGAAAAATGATGACGGCTTTTCATGAGGCTCATATATTTCAGGCAGTAGAATCGATGTGTCAAAGCATTCATCATGACCGACTCTGTCAATTCGTCCGCCGCCGCGGTAGGAAGCCAGTGCATGGATCATTTGATCCGGATAGGCCTTGGTGCTGAGGGTTTCATCATCCGAGAGAGAGGAGTCATCCCAGTCTGTCGGAATGCACAGGTGAAAACTGTCGAAATCCTTAATCTGATATACATGGGAATAAACCGTATCCCAAAATGCCAGCAGGTCTTTCTGCGCGAGCATGTCTTCGATAAAGTGATTGTGCATGGAATGGAATCCCTCTTCGGAGAGCGTTGTTGACCAGGATTTTCTTCTGAAATTCTCGTAGAGCGATTTGTTGTCTGCACAGCCGCAGCTGGTTCCGATGAAGAGATCGGTTTCATCAGGTGATTCGTCTATTGTCTCGCCATGCATCAGTCTGATGATGCTTTCGGCCGCTCTTTTGCCTGTCGATCTGGCGGGTATATAGGCACTTGTCAACGGACTGGGACTTCTCTGACCCTCTTCAGATGTATCAAAACCAATGACGGCGATATCTTCGGGGATCCTTATGCCATGATGCGTCAACTCTTCACATAAACCGATGGCCATAAAATCATTTGCACATGCAACTGCTTCCGGAAGATCATCTCTGTTTTTTAATAATTCCTCCGCACAGGTTTTTCCACTGGTATACCAGTAGTCTCCGTAGAATATCCGGTCCTCTCTTACGGTCAGCCCGGAGGCGTTCATGACATCTCTGTACGCCTGCAGTCTGATCTTTGAATGCTCGTGCTTCTTTTTGCCGGTGAGATATGCTATGTCACGATATCCGTGGACTTTCACGAGATGCTCGATCAGCTGCTTTACCGGGGTATAACTGTCTGTCAGGATATACGGGAAGCTGCTGTTTTCAAGATCGACATAGAGCACGGGACCGTCAAATTCTTTTTTGATCCGTTCTTCGATCATCTGTGCGGTACCGGGTGTCTGTATCGTATCCGGCAATACGACGACAGCGTCAAAAAGGGAGAAATTGATCAGGGAATAGATCCTGGTATCCCCCCGTTCTCTGGCCTCGGTATCCTGGTATTTAAGGAACATAGAAAAAACACAGACATCAAGATCGGCCTTAAATGTCTGTTTCAAAAATCCGTCGATAAAGCGGCGCTGATAGAATTCTTCTGCCTGCCCAAGGAGCAGAGCAATACGTTTTCTTTCTGCCATATCAGTTAGTGAGCTGTCTGTTTGAACCAATGTTTAAGATATCATAAAAGATGACGGAGCACAACTGTTTTCATGCTTGATGGTTGTTTTATAGCGGCCGGTTTGCCTGACGGGCAAGAATTGATTGATATTGTCAGGGAGTATTGATATAATTACTCTGTATGTTTAGCTCAATATCGTTTTGACAGATAAACAGGAAGGCACAGATGAAAGCTGAAAAAAACGGGGAAGCGATCGCAAAAACCGATGAGGGTGTTTTCGGAGATCGAAGAGCGGTAAGCCTTGATGATGATGCGGAGCCGGAATACGCAAGGCAGCCAAGGCAGATGCTCGCGCTTGATGAAGTAAATGGTTTCAGGGTGCGCCCGGGAATATATGATATGTACGGTGCGACCGCACTTACGGACGGCGTGAATTTCACAGTGCATTCAAACGGTGCAAAGAGCGTTACGCTTCTTCTGTTCCATCGCGGAGAAAAGAAGCATTATGCGACGATTCCATTTCCGAAGGCTTACCGGATAGGAAGAGTGTTCTCCATGATAGTTTTCGGTCTGGACATAAGAGACCTGGAATACAATTATCAGGTGGACGGTCCGTGGGATCCGGCACAGGGTCTTCTGTTCGATAAGAGAAAGCAGCTTCTTGATCCTTACGCAAGGACAGTTGCGGGACAGCGTCATTGGGGCGAACCGGGAAATCCCGCAGGTACGGGATATCGTGCGAGGGTGGTGCAGAATAATTTTGAGTGGAATGCAGCGACGTCGCCCAATACCCCGATGGAGGATACGGTCATCTATGAGATGCATGTGAGGGGATTTACCATCGATCCATCTTCCGGAGTGAAGTTTCCGGGAACCTTCCATGCCATAAAAGAAAAGATCGGATATCTGAAAAATCTCGGGGTCACAGCTTTGGAGCTCATGCCCATATTTGAGTTTGACGAAGCGATTAACGAGCGCATTCATGACGGGAGACGACTCATCGATTACTGGGGATACAATACGGTCAGCTTCTTTTCACCCAATACCAGCTACGCTGCTGAAGATGTGCTGAACCGCGAGGGAGTGGAGCTCAAGGAGCTTGTTCGCGAACTCCATGACAACAATATAGAAGTGATACTTGACGTGGTGTTCAATCATACCGCGGAAGGAAATGAGATGGGACCCGTCATTTCCTTCAAGGGATTTGACAACAATATCTATTACATGCTCACACCAGACGGCGGATATTACAATTTCAGCGGCTGCGGCAATACCATGAACTGCAATCAGCCCATAGTGCAGGAGCTTATCGTCAGATGTCTGAGATACTGGGCTGAGGAATACAGGGTAGACGGTTTCCGCTTTGATCTGGCAAGTATACTGGGACGTAACGAGGACGGATCGCCGATGGAGAATCCCCCTCTGCTTCAGAGACTGGCATATGATCCGCTCCTTGGCAACGTAAAGCTCATTGCTGAGGCATGGGATGCCGGAGGGATGTATCAGGTCGGCAGTTTCCCGGCATGGAAACGCTGGGCGGAGTGGAACGGCAGATACAGGGACGACATCAGAAAGCTCATTAAGGGCGATTACTGGGTGATGCCCGAGGCGGTCAAGCGCATAACAGGCTCCATGGATATGTATCATACGCAGTATGCAGGTTACAATTCATCTGTCAATTTCATAACCTGTCACGACGGATTTACGCTCTATGACCTGTACTCCTACCAGACCAAGCACAACGAGGCAAACGGCTGGAACAACACCGACGGAGCAGATGACAACAACTCATGGAACTGCGGTGTGGAGGGCGATACGAACGATCCCGAGGTACTTGATCTGAGATTCCGCCTGATGAGAAATGCCATCGCGATACTCATGTGCAGCAGAGGCACGCCCATGATTCTCGCAGGTGACGAGTTTGCGAACACTCAGTTCGGGAATAACAATACCTACTGTCAGGATAATGAGATATCGTGGCTTGATTGGACATATCTTGACAAAAATAAGAACTTCTTTGATTTCTACAGAAACATGATACATTTCAGAAGACATCATGCCGCGATACGCGGAGAACTGCCGCATGCGCTCTGCGGACTGCCCGGCGTGGCGTTCTTTGATATTAACGGTAATATCACAATGGCTACTACCGAGACGAAACAGATCTGCATATGTTTTGCGGGGCATGAGACCGTAAAGGATACCGAGAGGGATGATGTTGTAATGCTCATTCTGAACCCGTACTGGGAAGACGCAGAGGTGACTCTTCCCGTATTCTCGGGTTATGAACACTGGTTTCTTGCCGTTGATACCGGCGATGTGAGCGGCAGGTATTACAGGCGGATCCCTAAGCTTTTATTTGAAAACAGGATGACTGTCAGATCCAGGAGCGTCATGGTCCTTGTGGCGGGAGAGACACCAAATGAATGAGAAGCTTCTTTCCGAAGATGATGCGGCGCGTTCGGCTGTGGCCAATGAAAACGCGCTTTCGGCTCTCTCCGACGATGACGGTACGGGACGGGAGAACTTCCTTACCGTGCGGGGATACAGATTCCTGATAAAGGAAGACGCCGAGGCTGCAAGAACCGACCAGATACGTATCGAACATCTAAACCGCTACCTGAGTAACGGCAAGTCAGCCAATATCAAAATGCTCTATGAAAAAGCGATCCAGAACCGGATATTCACAACGCCTGTGGGGTGGGAGTATCTGCAGGATCTGAGAAGCATGCTGATGGATCAGGGTTACGAACCCGACGAGCTTTCTTCGATACCCGTTCCCGTGACATTCACAAGGCGGGGATTATCCGGTGATCATCGTGTAAAGGAGTGCATTATACAGACTCCCAGACAAAAGCCCGGTTTTGGTATGGGGCTGTCCGTGGCTGTCAATGTGATACTTGTATTGCTTGTTATAGTGATGTTCATAGTCGCGGCAACAAGTAAAACTGATAATATAATCAATTACAGGCGCAATGTGCTGAATGAGTATTCTTCGTGGGCGGAGGATCTTGCCGCCCGTGAAAAGGTCATAAGACAAAAGGAGAGAGAACTGGGAGTGCCGCATGAGATAAAGCCCGATGATGCCGATGCACCTGAGACAGAGGACGGCAACGCAGACGATACAGAGGATGGTATGACAGATGGATAAACAGAAGATTCTGGTGGTTGACGACGAAGAGCGCATGAGGAAACTCGTGCGCGATTTTCTGATCAAGAGCGATTACGGTGTTCTGGAAGCCGCCGATGGCGACGAAGCGATCGATGTTTTCTTTGAAAAGAGACAGGAGATCGCTCTTATCGTCCTGGATGTCATGATGCCCGGAAGGGACGGCTATGAAGTATGCCGTGAGATCAGGGAATATGACAAGCAGGTTCCGATCATAATGCTGACGGCAAAGAGTGAGGAGAGGGATGAACTGCAGGGCTTTAAAGAGGGCGCCGATGAATATATCTCCAAGCCTTTCAGCCCCAAGATCCTGGTTGCAAGGATATCGGCGATACTCCGCAGGAGCGGCGCGGGTGAAGGCAAGGTGCTCGAGATGAGCGGGATACGTCTCGATCAGGCGGCGAGAAGCGTCACCATCGATGATAAGCCGATCGATCTCAGCTACAAGGAATATGAGCTTTTGATGTATTTCATGGAGAACAGAGGCATAGCGCTGGATCGCGAAAAGATCCTCAACAACGTCTGGAACTACGACTATTTCGGAGATGCAAGAACGATAGACACCCATGTCAAGAAACTTCGCAGCAAGATGGGTGAAAAGGGCGATCTTATAAAGACCATCTGGGGCGTAGGATACAAGCTGGAGGCCTGATCGAATGGAACAGATGTCATTTTTTACAGAGACGCCGATCCTGGCAGAACCGCTGGCGGCGAGGCTGAGGCCTAAGGATCTCGATGAGTATATAGGACAGGAGCATCTTCTTGGAGAGGGAAAGGTGCTGAAAAAGCTCATCGAGTCAGATCAGATATCTTCCATGATATTCTGGGGGCCGCCGGGGGTGGGCAAGACGACACTTGCCAGGATTATCGCCAACAGGACAAAAGCCAGATTTATCGACTTCTCCGCAGTCACGAGCGGTATCAAGGAGATCCGCGATGTGATGAAGGAGGCCGAAGAGAACCGCTTTGCCGGTGTCAGGACCATTGTATTCGTTGATGAGATCCATCGCTTCAACAAGGCGCAGCAGGATGCTTTTCTGCCCTTTGTAGAAAAGGGAAGCATCACGCTTATAGGCGCCACGACGGAGAATCCTTCCTTTGAGCTGAACAACGCTCTTTTGTCGAGATGCCGTGTTTTTGTGCTGCATTCGCTGACCACCGACGACATGGTGAAGCTCATAAACAATGCCCTGAAGGACAGGCGCGGCTTCGGTAGTCAGAAGATAAGCATCACGGATGACGACATATACGTGATCGCAGGTTATGCAAACGGCGACGCAAGAGCAGCGCTGTCCGCCCTGGAAATGGTGGTCACCAATTCCGATATGCAGCGCGACGGCTCTATCACGGTAACGAGAGACATAATCGAGCAATGCATTTCAAAGAAGTCACTTCTCTATGATAAGAACGGCGAGGAACACTATAATCTGATCTCTGCGCTGCATAAGTCCGTGAGGAATTCCGACCCGGATGCAGCCGTATACTGGCTCGCAAGAATGCTCGAGGCAGGTGAGGATCCGATATACATAGCGAGGCGCGTGACCAGGATGGCGAGCGAGGACATAGGTCTCGCCGATACCCATGCACTTCCGCTTGCGATCGCAGCCTTCGAGGCGTGCAGGCTGATCGGGATGCCAGAGTGCTCGGTGCATCTGACGGAGGCTGTCGTTTACATGTCTCTTGCGCCCAAGTCCAATGCCATGGAGGTTGCTTATAACGAGGCAAAGGCTGATGCCGTTACTATGCTCGCCGAGCCTGTGCCTCTTCAGATAAGAAATGCTCCCACGAAACTGATGAGCGATCTTGATTACGGAAAGGGCTATATGTATGCTCACGATTACGAGGATAAGCTGACCACTTTGAAGTGTCTGCCGGACTCTCTTGAAGGAAGGGAGTATTACAGGCCTGCGGGTGAGGGCGAAGAGGAGCGCTTTAAGAAGAGGCTCGAGTATATAAAGGATTGGAAGAGATCGCACGAAGCTTCGGACGGGGCAGAGAGTTGAGCACCGCCGGAGAAATGACAGAATTATATCCCGGAGAACGGGAAGCTGCATCCGGGCGGCAGGCACTTCCTGCTGATTATGTTCGCGCGATAAAAGAACAGCTGGGCGATGATTTTGATGCATATATCAGATCCATGAGCGGGGAACCTGTCCGTTCGCTTATGCTCAATACGCTGAGGGGCGTGACTAAGGACATGCTTCCCTTTGAACTCTCCGAAACATCCGTTTTATGGGAGCCTGACGGATATTATTACGATATGTCTGATGGCAAAAGACCCGGCAAACACGTGCTCCATGAAGCCGGGGCGTACTATATACAGGAAGCGAGCGCCATGGCTCCGGCAAGGGCCCTGATGGAAGGTTTTGTCCCTGAGGAGGAACCGTATATCCTGGATCTGTGTGCAGCCCCCGGCGGCAAAAGTACGCAGATAGGGATAAGTCTGAAGAAACGTGGACTTCTGGTATCGAACGAGATCCATCCGGCCAGAGCGCAGATCCTGTCCCGGAATATCGAGCGCATGGGGATAGCCGGCGCAGTGGTCACAAATGAAACTCCGGAGCGTCTATCGGAGGTGTTTCCCGCTTTCTTTGACGGAATACTGGTCGATGCTCCGTGTTCCGGCGAGGGGATGTTCAGGAAGAATCCGGAAGCTATAGGCGAGTGGTCGGCCGAAAATGTGGAAATGTGCGCCGAGAGGCAGGCGCAGATCCTGGAATGTGCACTGGAAATGCTCTCGCCCGGCGGCAGGATGGTATACTCCACGTGCACCTTTTCAAGGGAAGAGGACGAGGATATGATCCGCAGCTTCATTGAGAAGCACGGGGATATAAAGCTCATTCTTGAAAAGAAGCTGATGCCCCACGAAGTCAATGGCGAGGGGCAGTACTATGCCGTGATGGAAAGGGAAGGCAGGAGAAGTGTCCGCCCGGTGTCCGCGTTTTCTGTGGGATACGAAGGCAAAGGCAACAGTAATACCCCCCCGAAAAAGAAACCTGATAAGACGGATCAGAAAGTCGCTGATATCGTCCGCAAGATGCTCGGCGAACTGCTTGCAGTGTCTGCGGATAAGGTCTTTCCTGCGGGAGGGACACTGAGAAGGATAAGGGATGGCGTCTATTATGTTCCGGACTGTGTTTCGAGGCTTTCCGGGAGTATAAAGATACTGCGGCCGGGGCTTCATGCGGCGGATATAAAGAAGGACAGGGTTGAACCCGCTCATGCCTTATCGCATATGTTTATGCCTGAGGATGTTTTACGTACGGCGGTGCTGTCGGCTGAGGATGCGGCCGGATATCTGTCAGGTCTGTCGATCCCGGAAGACAGACTGACGATCACAGGTCAGGTTAAAGATAAAGGTTTCAATGGCTTTATGCCGGCCGTATACGGGGGACTTATCCTGGGGTGGGGAAAGCTTGCCGGCGGAGTGTATAAAAACCATTATCCCAAAGGGCTTAGAGTTGTTTTATAACCTGCGGGAGAGACGTGCAGAACTGATCGCTCAGAACCGAAAAGCATTTTGCAAAATGTGAGGAGAGAAAACTGATGAAGAAAGCCGGCATAGGTAAATTTCTGAAGATACTTTTGATCATCATTCTTGTTCCGGTGATCGGCTATGCTGGGATCCTTGGATGGCTTACCGCTGTGGAGTGGAAACCAAAGCAGAGTGAAGCCGCATCTTTTATATCCTGCGATGCCGGGAGCGCCGGGGAACTGAGACCGGGCGATGAACAGACGATGATGACCTGGAATATAGGCTATGGCGCACTGGGCGATAATGCTGATTTTGTCATGGACGGCGGCAAGATGGTAAACACTGCGGATGCCGCAAGACTAGAACAGAATCTTGGTTTTATCGAGGATGTCATATCGGATATATCGCCGGATTTTCTGCTGGTGCAGGAGATCGACAGAAATTCCTACAGATCGCACGGAACAGACGAATGTGTCAGGTTTACATCGGGCGGAAAAGTGGCATTTCTTAACAACAGTGATTCGCTTTTTGCATATAACTTCAGGTGTCCTTTTGTACCATTCCCGGTACCGCCGATAGGAAAAGTAAACTCGGGAATATTTACCGCGTCGGTCTATCCGGTATCGGACGGTGAGAGGATAGCGCTCCCGTCATCTTTCAAATGGCCTGTCAGGATCGCTAACCTGAAGAGGTGTCTTTTGGTTGCACATATACCGGTGGCGGATTCGGACAAAATGCTGACGCTTATCAATCTCCATCTTGAAGCATATGACAGCGGAGAGGGCAAGATAGCGCAGACAAGGCTGCTTACCGATATCCTGGACAGGGAAGCGGACTCGGGCAATTACATAATCGCGGGCGGCGATTTCAACCAGATATTCTCAGGCGTTGATAATTCGGCTTATCCGGTCATGCCCGGTACCTGGGAGTGCGGATATATCGATGAGGATGATTTTGATCCGAGCTACTCATTCTATATGGACAATTCCGTGCCGTCCTGCAGATCCCTTGACAGACCGCTATCAGATGCACCTGATAAGACACCGGCCGGATTTCAGTACTATGTGATCGACGGCTTCATCGTATCCGACAACATCAGGGTAGAATCCGTCGAGACCAGAGATTACGGTTTTAAGGCGACGGATCACAATCCTGTGGTCATGACATTTGCGCTTGAGTGAAAACAGTAACAACTGTTTTACTAAATTTTAATAAATTTATCTTGCTATTTTAGATAGCATGTGTTATAATTCCCCCGTTAACACAATATATAGATGATTTGTTATCACTAAATCGGACAAAATGCCGGAAAGATCATTCCGGAAACCGCGTATAGCATGAAAGGGGGAAACATGTTACTGAATACTTACAGGAAGCGGATTATCGCTGCAGGGATGGCGGCCTGTCAGTTTTTTTTGTGCACACCCGGGGCATATGCCGCCGAGGATGTATTTGCATTTGTGCCTGAGGATGCGGCAACAGTGAGTGCTGTTGAGGCGGAAGATAATGGCTTTGCGGCAAACATCTTTGATGCTGATGGATACTATACTGAAGAAACTGCCTCAGCTGCTGCCGCCGGTTACGGAGAACAGAATGAGGAGAACTTTGATGTTTCTGCGACGGATAATACAGTCATCAGTATCTATGGATACTATTATACAAAGAAAACTCTCAATCTCCTGCAGGAAATAAATACGATAAGAGAGATTGCGTATGTAAAGGGCTATGAGGATAATAAAGGCAGGAAATACGGAGATGATGTAAAATACGAGGATTTGAAATGGTCTCTGGAACTTGAGAATGCAGCCAGGATAAGAGCGGCAGAGGCAACTGTGCTTCCTTCTTCAGCGAGAAGACCCAATGGTAAGCCCTGTGATACTGTTTTAGATGAAAAACTTCAGAATGGATCGATCGAGTGCAGGGCATTCAGTGAGAAGAGTTTAAGTGATGCACTTAGTGTTTTTAAACAGCAGGGCACAGATTATTTTAAGAATAAAGGCAATAACTGCGAAGACTGGAAAGAGATCATCAATCCCAGGTATAAATATGTGGGCCTTGGCTGCTTTAAGCCTAAGGGAGATAAATATTATTCATTAGTCCTTATTCTTTCCAGCGACGCGGGCTTAAATGAAGATAAGAATACTGCCGCAGGCAATACATGGCAAAGAGTTGAGCTCTCCGGGGATAAGACCAAAGAACTGGTAAGCAATATTAAGTTTTCCAGTACCTTTAAAAACCTGTATGTGCCAAATTGCAGGCAGATAGAGGCCAGTGCAACTTTGGCTTCGGTAAAGTCAAATAATATCGAATTTAGCAAAAAGACAGTTAAGATCAGCAAAGGACTTGGCTGGAGGAGCAGTGACAGCAGCAGAGCAACGGTTGATGACGAAGGTAACGTGCAGGCTTTGAGCGCAGGTCCTGTGTTTATTTCGATCGCTCCTCCCGGAACGATGTCGAGTAATTATCCTCTCACTGTTTTTGAAACGATTCCGGCGAGTCCGACTCAGGTAGGTGTTGACTTTAAGACTACTTATAAGGGCAATGATCATAAGGGAACAGTATATATCAAGTATGATCGGTCGACAACCTACAGGAAAAAGAAGGGCAAGGCAGTTGGTGTCACCCGCAAGAGACTTCATGCAAGTATTGATGCAACTGAACTCTTAAAGGTGTATGGAGTAGAGGATCCTGCGGTTGTTTCAAAGATCGTAACCTTCAAAAAAACTACATTCAAGAATAACAAGAAAGTATTCATAGATCAGACCGTTAATGACAATTATTCCAAGAGACCGTATTTTACTGTCAAACTGAAGGTGAACAGCACCAAGGCAAAAAAACTTGGGAAAATGTCAAAAACTGATATAAAGAAGCTTAAGAAAGTAATCAAAACAATAAATACGGAGCTCACAAAAACGAGCAACCGGTGCCTGTTCTACATAAATCCGGCTGAATGAGCTGAAGATACTTGTTCAAACGAAACGACATCATTTTAACCCTTTCACTGACAGCGTCAGCACTGACCCTATGGGCGGTACTGGCGCTGTCAGGTCTTTTTTTAGGAAAGGCCGATAAGGAAGCCGTAGTAAGTGTAAACGGCATCGAGAAGGAAAGATATCCTCTAAGTGAGGATGTGTTGTTTTCGGTTAATACGGAATACGGTGAAAATGTCGTTGAGATAAAGGACGGCGTGTGCTTTGTGAGAAGTGCGGACTGTCCGGACAGACTGTGCGTCAAACAGGGCGGTATATCGAGGACGGGAGAGGCAATAATCTGCCTGCCTCACAGACTGACAGTTAAGATAGAGTCAACCGGAGCCGGTGAAGAGGATTATGATGCGGTCACAAGGTGAGGCGGATCACGGAGAGAGCTATGAGTGATACCGGGAATAATGACAGTCATAATGCTTTGAATGTGAGAAGCCTGGCTTTTGCAGGAGTCCTGCTTGCTGCAGCGCTTATCCTGTCCTATGTCGAATCGCTTGTGCCTTTCTTTTTCGGTGTCCCCGGAATGAAACTGGGCCTGCCTAATCTTGCTGTGGTGCTTCTTCTTTTCACAGGCAGGAAAAAAACGGCTCTTGCGGTGAACATTCTGAGGATAGCTGTTTCGGGACTGCTTTTCGGCTCTCTTTTTTCGATTATTTTCAGCATCGCCGGCGCGGCGGCAAGCTATGCCGTGATGCTTTTTATGATGAGGAACAAAAAATACGGTATAACCGGAGTGAGCGTCGCCGGGGGTGTTTCCCACAATCTTGCACAGCTTTTGATCGCAGCTTATGTTGTAAAGACTTCCGGAATAGTGTATTATTCTCCTGTCCTCATTTTTGCGGGAACTGTGACGGGAATGGCGATCGGCGCCGCGGCATCGCTTATGATCAGGGCTTTTGAAAGGATGAAGTGAAGCATGATCTCTTTTTTATCGGGTATAATTGAACAGATAGGCGAGAGCACGGCCGTTATAGATGTCGGGGGAGTGGGCTTTGAGGTTTTTCTTCCTGCGGACACGCTTTCGAGGCTCCCTGCCGTCGGTGAAACCGTAAGGCTCTACACATATTTCAACGTAACTCAGGATGCCATGAGACTGTACGGCTTCCTGTCGAGGGATGATCTGGATATCTTTAAGAAACTGATAACCGTCAGCGGTCTGGGACCGAAGGGAGGACAGGCGATACTGTCCGTTATGACGCCCGAAGAGCTGAGATTTGCCATAGCCACGGGTGACACAAGGTCTATAACCGCGGCGCCCGGCGTCGGCAAAAAGCTGGCCGAGCGCATTGTGCTTGAACTCAAGGACAAGTTTAAGGATGAGGATTTCGGCACCGGTCCTGTTACTGATGACGCGATCGCTGCAGCAGCGCATATGTCCGCTGATGATCCGGGTAAGGAGGCTGTAGATGCTCTGATCGCTCTGGGGTACGGTGCACAGGAGGCGTTGAGGGCTGTAAGAGCTGCAACGTCGGCACCTTTGCCAGAGGAGTCAAAAGATACCGAGAGTATACTGAAGGCGGCTCTTAAGGAGATGATATAAATGTCCGAGATTAAAAAGAGAAGGATACAGACCTCGGGAGCCCTCGATGCATCTAAGACACCCGAGGACAATAAGATCGAGCTGTCCCTCAGACCCAAAAGATTAAAGGATTACATAGGCCAGTCCAAGATAAAGGAAAGCTTGGAAATTTACATTGAAGCAGCAAAAAAGCGCGGAGAATCCCTGGATCACATTCTGTTCTACGGACCTCCAGGCCTGGGCAAGACCACACTCTCGGGCATAATCGCCGCGGAGATGGGAGTGGGGATCAAGATTACGAGCGGACCGGCGATAGAAAAGCCCGGAGAGATGGCTGCCATACTGAATAACCTCAAGGCGGGCGATGTGCTCTTCATCGATGAGATCCACAGGCTGAACAGACAGGTTGAAGAGGTGCTGTATCCGGCTATGGAGGACTTTTGCATAGATATTATGATAGGCAAAGGCCCCACCGCCAGATCGATCAGACTCGACCTCCCCAGATTCACTCTTATCGGGGCGACCACGAGAGCGGGAATGCTCTCAGCTCCGCTCAGAGACCGCTTCGGGATGATCCACAGAATGGAATTCTATGATGTGGATGAGCTCAAGAGCATTATACAGCAGTCGGCGCGTGTTCTTAATGTTGAGGTGGACGAAGCGGGAGCTGAGGAGATGGCAAGAAGAAGCCGCGGAACGCCGAGGATAGCCAACAGGATACTAAAGAGGGTAAGAGATTACGCACAGGTCCGCTATGACGGCCGGATAACGGGCGAAGTTGCTGTGACGGCTCTGGACATCATGGATGTGGACAAACTGGGGCTTGATCATACTGACCGAAGTCTGATCATGACCATGATAGAGCGTTTTTCGGGCGGCCCGGTCGGACTCGATACCATAGCGGCCGCCATAGGCGAGGATGCCGGCACCATCGAGGATGTCTATGAGCCATATCTGATAAAGAACGGTCTTATAAACAGGACTCCAAGGGGAAGGGTAGTGACTGAGACCGCATATCACCATATGGGGATACAGATGGGGGTTCAGGGGGTGCTTTGACTGCCTCCGATGTGATACTAGGAGCGGATCCGGATGCGGGACAGATTTTCAAGAACGCAGTTATTATATGGCGCTTTGGCCATGGAAAAGCTTGCGGCCACCAGAGTTGCGGTTTTCGGCATAGGAGGCGTGGGCGGTTATGTGGTCGAGGCTCTCGCAAGAAGCGGGATAGGCGCTTTGGATCTGATAGATAATGACAGGGTGTGCTTTTCCAATATCAACCGTCAGATAATCGCCACAGAGAAAACAGTCGGAAGGTATAAGGTAGAGGTTGCGGAGGAAAGGGTACACGATATTAACCCGGATTGTGAGGTAAGAACCTTCAGAACCTTCTTTCTGCCGGAGACTCAGGACATGTTTGACTTTCATGATTATGACTACGTGGTGGATGCGATCGACACGGTCACGGGGAAGCTTGCCATCATAGTAAAAGCTAAGGAAGCGGGCGTGCCGGTCATATCCTCCATGGGAGCCGGGAATAAAATTATGGCTTCCATGTTTGAAGTGGCTGACATATACAGCACATCTGTCTGCCCTTTGGCAAAGGTGATGCGGCATGAATGCAGGAAGAGGGGAATAGATTCACTTAAGGTTGTTTATTCCAGGGAAAAACCGGTAACCCCCCATAAGGGCATGTCCATAAGCTCCGGACAGCATGGTGTCAGTCCTCTGGTGACGGATGGGAAAGGTACCGGGAGCAGGAGCATTCCGGGTTCGACGGCTTTTGTGCCATCGGTGGCAGGTATGATAATAGCGGGAGAAGTGATAAACGACCTCACTTTTGCCGATAGCTTTTGACCTCGGCTTTGTTATGTGCTATGATGTTGTACGCAAAAGAAAAATGCGATTCAAGATAAAGGAGACGACAGATGGCGGCCAAGACAGATACGGAAGTAGTCATAGGCGGAAGAGTCATTACCCTGAGCGGCTTTGAAAGTGAGGATTACCTTCAGAAGGTCGCGTCTTATCTGAACAACAAGCTTGCGGAGTGCAGTCAGGCTGAAGGATTTAAGCATCAGCCGCTGGACATGCAGTCTATAATGGTGCAGCTTAATATTTCCGATGACTATTTTAAGGCCAGAAAAGAGATCGATGATCTTACAGCGCAGCTGGAAGAAAAAGACAAGGAACTCTATGACCTCAAGCATGAACTTATCTCCTCGCAGATAAAGCAGGAAAACGCCGAGAAAAAAGCTCAGCAGACAAAGGAAGAACTGGACGAGGCCAACAAGAAGCTGCTGCTTCTCGAAGCCATGTCAAAGAATCATGAAAAAGGTAAATAATCACCAGGGGCCGCCGGCTGGCGGCCCTGCTTCTTTATACGGATATAAGCCTGAGCTTCTTTCGCCTGCGGGGGATATGGAGGCTCTCATGGGTGCTGTCGCCGCCGGAGCGGATGCCGTTTATCTGGGCGGAGACAGATTCACCGCGAGGGCTTATGCGAGAAACTTTACGCGTGAAGCGCTGATAAAAGCCATAGAATATGCACATCTGCGCGGTGTTAAGATATATCTGACCCTGAATACTCTCGTGAAGGAAAGAGAGTATGATGATGTGAGAGAGTACATAAAACCGCTGCATGAGGCAGGGCTTGATGCCGTGATAGTGCAGGATATCGGCGTGATGAATCTTATAACAGGCGAATTTGAGGGACTGAAGGTCCATGCCAGTACACAGGCTGCGGTAACAGGCATCTTTGCCTCAAAAATGCTGAAGGATCGCGGAGTGTCACGCGTTGTGCCGGCAAGGGAACTCTCACTTGCGGAACTGAAGTCGATAAAGGAAAGCACCGGCATAGAGATAGAGGCATTTATACACGGCGCTATGTGTTATTCCTATTCCGGCATGTGTCTTTTCTCGGCAATGATAGGCGGCAGGAGCGGAAACAGAGGCCGCTGCGGCGGAGCCTGCAGGCTTCCGTACGAAAGCCGAGATAAGGCCGGTGAACTGTCCCTGCCGCCTTATCCGTTAAGCCTTAGGGATATGTGCACGCTGCCTTATCTTAAAGAACTGATCCTTCCCGAAGACGGCAGGCCTGTGATTGATTCCCTGAAGATAGAGGGGCGGATGAAAAGCGCGGATTATACCGCCGGAGTTACAGATGTATACCGTAGAGCCGTTGATTTGATCTTTGAGGGGCCAGATAAGCCCTATGAGGCTTCAAAGCACGATCTCGATATCCTTAAAGGACTGTATCTGAGGACCGATCTGTGCGGCGGATACTTTTTTCTGCATAACGGCTCCGCTATGATATCCGGGGATCAGCCGGGGTATCTTGGAGGCAGAGATGATATACGCGGGGAGGTCGAGGCTAAATTTCTGCAAAATAAAGCAAGGATCCCGGTTGAAGCCTGTCTGAAGGCCCGGATAGATGAACCGCTTACGCTTGAGTTAAGAGCTGCCGGAGAGGGTGTGCATGGATATTCTGCCGGCGAAACAATAGCATCCGTACACGGGGCTGTACCGGAAAAAGCCAGAGACAATCCGACAGACCGGGATGTGCTTAAGAAACAGCTTGACAGGTTTGGCGGGAGCGATCTGGATCCAGTGAAAATAGAGATCGATACGGACGGATCCGTGTTTGTCCCTGCGTCTGTTCTCAATTCCCTGAGAAGAGAAGCCTGCAATGAGGCTGTTTCAGCGATACTGGATAAATATGACAGACGCCGCGGAGAACCCGCAGCCTCTGTGAAGCCTGCAGTAAGTATAAGAGAAGCTGGAGAAACTGCATCCAGGGCCTCCGTAAGAGCCGGGGAGACAGAAGGTGAAGGAAACGGCGGGCTGAGCCGGATCATCTTAAGCGTGTCCGTCACGACAAAGGAGCAGCTTAATGTGCTTGGGAAATTGGCCGATATACCGGACAGAGTATATGTTCCGCTTGCTCTTTTTCTTGATGATTCCTGTGCGGATGTTATTGCAGAGATATCCGGGAAATCATGCATCTTTGCATCTCTTCCGTATATCATGAGGGAAGACGCATACCTTGCAAAAGCTGATATCGACCGGGTCATTTTTGGAGGACGGGGAGTGACGGTGCCTGAGGGGGTGCTTGCGAGAAATCTTGAAGAACTGGGCTATTTAAGATCCCGGGGTTACGAAAAAACCGTGGTGAGCGATCTCACAATACCGGTATGGAATAAGGCTGCGATAAACGGACTTGAGGGACTTGCGCAAAGTTATACGATATCACCGGAACTGAACATTTCAGAGATTAAAGAATTATGTGAAAACTGGAATGAAGGCGGTAAAGTGACCGGGTCAGTCGTCCTGTACGGCCGTGTTCCTATGATGATATCCGCAAACTGCGTCCGTAAAACCGGGGGGAAATGCACGGGCCCCGGCAGGCCGGAGAGCCATGTCACCGTTCTCACTGACAGGAAGCGAAACAGACTTCCTGTAATAAGTGATTGCAGATACTGTTATAATATACTGTTGAATGCTTATCCGACTGACATCATGGCTCACAGGGATAAGCTGATCAAAGCCGGTATAAGGGAGTTTCGCACGGCGCTTACATGTGAGAACAGTGAAGAAGCATCGGCAGTATTTGCGGGAAAGCCTGCAGGAACCGGTACATCCGGACGCTTTATCAAGGGTGTGGAATAGAGGAAGATGAGTCTTTATCTGACTGAGGCCGCCAGGATAGGCGGCGGAGTATTGATGGCGGTATATGCGCTTCTTTCTTTTCTTGTATTTATATACAGGACAGAGAAAAAGCGTATGGTTTTCTATGTCTTACAGGCCATAACCATGGTTCTTATACAGTTTTGTCTGTTTATGCAGATGCTCATAAAGACAGGCGATATGCGCTACATGTTTTTCTTTGCCTTTCAGGCTATAGTTCTTATCGCGACAATTGTGATGCATAAGCTTATCTATCCCGATGGAAATATGCTCATCATGAATAATATCTGCCTTCTGCTGATGGTGAGTATGGCTATCCTCACCAGACTTTCCGGAAACCGCGCGATAAGACAGTTTATAGTGGTGGCACTTTCGCTCATACTGGCGCTTTGTATTCCCGCAATCGTGCACAGGCTGACATTTCTCAGGGATATCTGGTGGATTTATGCAACCGTCGGGATAGCGATGCTCGCGTTTGTTCTGATACTGGGGCGGGCCGTGAACGGGTCAAATATAAACTATTCCGTCGGCGGCCTGTCATTTCAGCCCTCGGAGTTCGTGAAGATACTGTTCGTTTTCTTTGTCGCGGCATCGCTTGCAAAGGCGGAGAAGTTGACACAGATCCTGGGTATCTGCGTTCTTGCCGCGCTTCACGTGATCATTCTTGTTTTTTCCAGGGATCTTGGTGCGGGGCTGATTTACTATGTGGTGTTTTTCTTTATGCTCTATATTGCCAGAGACAGGCTGGAATACCTGTTTATCTGTGCAGTGATGGGAACGATGGCGTGTCTTTTGGCCTACAGGATGTTTACTCACGTGAGGACCAGAGTTGCCGCCTTTATCGATCCCTGGAGCAAGATAGACGGAGCCGGATATCAGGTGGCGCAGTCACTTTTCGGGATCAGTGTGGGCGGGCCCTTCGGTCTGGGACTGTACGGGGGAGCGCCTGACGCAATACCGTTTGCGGAACAGGACTTCATCTTTTCGGCGATATGTGAGGAGCTTGGCATAGTCTTTGCCGTTTCTCTGCTCGCGATCTGTCTTTCGACCTGCCTGATGATGCTCTGGGTTTCCGAGAGGATCAGGGATCCCTTCTACAGGACTCTGTGCTCGGGATTCGCGGTAGTGTATATTTTTCAGGTATTTCTGACTGTGGGCGGGGGCGTCAAGTTCATACCTCTCACGGGTGTGACTCTGCCGCTTGTCAGCTACGGAGGTTCCTCGGTCCTATCGACGATCATCATGTTCGGGATCTTTCAGGGAGCGGTGCTTATCAGGGCTGACGAACACAGGGATGCGGCGCGGAGACTTAAGCACAGGCTGATAAAAGATAAGAACAGACCTTCTTCTGAAACAGATGATGAAGACACAGATGCGGAGGAGTTTTCCGATGAAGAAGAGTAAGATCCCGGAAAACATGAGAGAGAGCTATCTGCCTACGCCCATGCAGGTCACGGGTGCTTTCTTCATAGTCCTCTTTGCGGCCATGAGCATATATCTTTGCAGATATGCATACAACAACAGGCAGGAGATGATGAGCAACTCCTACAATTCAAGGCAGAAGATACTCTCCGAACAGACCGTCAGGGGCAGTATCATCTCCTCCGACGGCGAGATCCTTGCTGTGACAAAAAGCGATGAAAGCGGCGGACAAAAGCGGCTGTATCCTTTCGGAAACGTCTGCTCGCATGTGGTGGGCTATGCCTCAAAGGGCAGATCAGGTGTCGAATCCCTTGCAAATTACTGGCTGATAAGATCGGATATATCGTTGAAGGAAAAAGCCGGGTTTACAGACGCAGGGCAGAAATTCCCCGGAAACGATGTGAGGATAACAATAGATATGGGGCTTCAGGAGACGGCATACAAAGCCCTTGCCGCCTACAGAGGTGCGGTTGTGGTAACCGATGTACAGACGGGTGCCATACTCGCCATGGTATCAAAGCCTGATTTTGATCCCAATGAGATTGACAGCATCTGGAAGGATCTGGTGGAGGACAAGGACGACAGCAGACTTTTAAACAGGGCGGCAAACGGCCTTTATCCGCCCGGCTCGACGCTGAAGATAGTGACTGCACTTGAATACATCAGGGAACACCCCGGGGATTACGGGCAGTACAGTTTCAACTGCACGGGGAGTTTCAGATCGGGCGATGAGGTGATACATTGTTTTCACGGCACCAGTCACGGTCATCTGGATTTTTACACTTCCTTCCAGAAATCCTGCAATTCGTCATTCGCGAATATCGGTCTGGGGCTTGACAGGAAGAGTTATGAAAAGACGCTTTCGGATCTTATGTTTAACGTTGATCCGGGACTCCCGTTTAAAACCGCGAAGTCACAGGCTTCAATGGATGCCGGTACATCGGACGGGGATCTTATGCAGCTTGCCATAGGACAGGGGGCGACGGTTATGACGCCCATCCATCTGAATATGATAACCGGTGCGGTGGCGTCGGGAGGAATGATGAAAAAGCCTTATCTTATCGGGAGCGTCACTGATGCAAACGGCAAGGTGCTTGAAGAAGGAGGGCCTGTCGGTGAACCCGTAAGGGTGATGAGCGAGGATGAGGCTGCGGTTCTTACCGAGATGATGCGGCTGGTTGTGAACGGCGGTACCGGGCGTATCCTGTCAGGAACAGAATATGACGCTGCCGGAAAAACGGGCTCTGCGGAATATGATTCCGGGCATAAAGAAGAGAGTCATGCGTGGTTTACGGGATTTGCCCCGGCAGGGGATCCGCAGATCGCCGTGACAGTGGTGATCGAGGAGGCAGGCTCCGGAGGGGAATATGCGGTGCCTGTGGCGAAAAGGGTATTTGATAAGTATTTTGAGTAAGGATTGCTGCCTGTAGTACTCCCGTATCAGCACAGGGCTTCGATAGTCATGTTGTACATGGTAAGGTCGAGTATCTCGTCACTGCCGCGGGGCTTTACGAAGGGGCGGGAGAGGGCATCGGAGTTGATGCCTGTAACCTTACAGATGGTGTCGTCGGAGAGCCGGACCTCGAGTCCGATCTGATTCTGCGCGATGTTGGTGAGTATAGTACGGAGCACATCTTTGTCGTAACGTTCGTAGCCGTGGTTGCTCTCGAATGCGGCGATAACCTGGAAGGGATTCATGGACTGGCGGTATACTCTGGCGCTTGTCATGGCCTCATAGGTGTCGACGATGGCTATATATCTGGCAAAAATATCTATATTGTTTCCGCGGAGACCCTCGGTGTAACCGCTTCCGTCCAGGCGCTCGTGGTGCTGCATGGCGGCGATGGGGATGTGAGCGTTGCAGGGGAGCCTCTTTAGCAGATCATAACCCATCCTGGCATGTTTCATAAGAAGAGTCCGCTCGGAATCGTCGAGTGCACCGGTTTTCCACAGGATGCTGTCGGGGATACGCAGCTTTCCTATATCGTAGACAAACCCCGTCTGGACAAAGATTATCCGGTCTGTTTCCGACAGTCCCATCCAGTCCGCAAATACCCCGGCGATCAGTGCTGAGTTGAAGCAGTGGGCGTGAGTCATGTCGTCCTCGGAGGGCATCATATTGTACAGATAATCGAGGATATCCTTGGGAGAGGGTGCTGTTTCGACGACCTTGAGATAAATGTTGTTATAGAGCTTGTCCATGTCGAAGGCGGTCTGGAACATCACATAATCCATCATCGCCCTTTTATATGCGACGAATCCCATGTTATACATTTCGGAGAATTTCTGAAAACCATCGGAAAGCCGTACTCTCTCAAAGTGAGATGCGGCAAAGTCGATCTTTTCAAAGATCGGCACGACCATTATGGAATGCCTCGCGAGCTTTGCGATCTTGACGGCATCGAGAGTGGTGCCTTTTTTGAAAACGATATCTCCCCGGTAGTTGATTATATCTTCCGCTACCTGCATACCGGGTTCGAGTTCTGCTCTTGCCAGGTTTTTCATAACGTTCTCCTATGCTAAGTTGACTTAAATAACAAATTAAAGTATAAAGAAAGTAAATGCTAAATAAAAGAGTTTTTTGCAAATTTCATAAAAGTTGTTATTTTTCCGATGAGATAAAGAAAAAAGGACGGGAGAAAGCCAGGATCAGGAGCGGTAAAGCCGATCTTATGAGTTATGTCGTGACTCTCGCCGAAAACCCAGGAGAACAGCTCGACATCATGCGGAGCATTTTTCTTAAGAGCAGAAGGTTTAAATCATCACCCCCCGTGATCTGCGGTATAGCAAGGTCATATACGGGGGCGACGGATATTGTTCTCATGATTGCAGAGGATGCTGCGCGTGCGGGAATGCCCGGTCGTCTCAGGGATTATCTGGAGAGCATCCGATGACGCAGGCACTTATTATCACGCTGACCGTACTTAAGATAATCGGCATCGTGCTGCTTTCCCTGTTGGGGCTGGTATTACTTATCGTATGCATAGTATTATTCTGGCCGATCAGGTACAGGGTGAACGCAGATTTGCGTGAGCAGGATGAAAACGAGAAGGACGATGCAGGCATTGCAGAGCGCGCTGATGTCACTGTGAGCGTTACCTGGCTTTTGCGTCTTATCCGTTTTTTTGTCAGATATCCCGCCGATCCCGAAAACGGAATGATCAGCCTCAAGGTCGCATTTTTCACATTGATCCCCGGAAAGAAAAAGAAAACTGATGATACCCCGGGTGATAATGGTCTGACAGAAGAACATGCTGTCCCGGAAGAGACACAGGTACAGGAAACGATCGCTGTTAAGGAGGAAGCTCCTGCAGGCGAAGCTGCCGGTACGGAAGAACCGGCGCCGTCAGAGACAGAAGCTCCAAAAGAGACAGAAGCTTCAAAAGAGACAGAAGCTCCCGGAGAAACAGTTAACGAAAAAAAGTCCATAAATGAACGAATAGACGATTTTTTTGAAAAACTTGAGAGTGTATCTGAAAAGCCAGAAATTGCGGCAAGAAAAATTTACTATACAATATATGGGACATATGCTAAAATAAAACACGTGCGCGCTACAATCGAGAGCAGATGCTTTGAGCGCGCGAAACAACTGTTATTGAATGAGGTTTCACGCGTGATCAGGAGTATCATGCCGCGTAAGACGCGCATATATGTGCATTATGGCGCGGATGATCCTGCCAAGACAGCCGATATTATCGGTTATGCCGGCATGCTGTATCCTTTGTTCGAGGAGAGGCTTACTGTTGTGCCGGATTTTGATCGCGAAGTGACCGGCGGATATGCGCGGATCGCAGGAAGGATCATATTGGTCGTCCCGCTGTTTTCTTTTTTGAGATTGTTTTTCAGCAGGGATGTGCGGAGGATCCGCCGCAGATTCAAAGAACTTAAGGAGCTTGATAAGGAGGTATAGAATTGGCCGACAGCAGACAGAACGCTTTTTCTGATGTAATGCAGTCGCTGGTGAACGGTATGGGTTCCGTGATGAACACTAAGACAGTTGTCGGACAGCCGATAAACATCGGTGATAACACAACTATCATCCCGTTAGTGGACGTCAGCATCGGCGCGGGAGCCGGATCCTCCGTCTCGGATAAGAAAGGAGGCGGCGGTGGCGGCTTTTCGGCCAAGATGTCCCCGTCGGCGGCACTCATTATCAAAGACGGCGTGACAAAGGTCGTAAATATCAAGAATCAGGATGCGGTGACGAAGGCAATAGATCTTGTCCCCGATCTGGTCAACAAGTTTCTTGGAGGAAAGGGAGATCTCCCTGACGATAAGGAAGCATTGGATATAGCTTTTCCGGAGGATGATCAGTGATGAGTACTCAGATTACGTGGGAAGAACTGGACTCGGAGGAACTTCGGAAGCGCGAGGATGAGATCATCGGTCATGGCGACCAGGATGATCTGAAGGATCTCAGATCCTGGCTTTTCCGCGAGAGTGTGAGACTGACTGCAAGGGAAAATGCCATCGATGAGAAGGTTGAGCGCTTTGAGATTGAGAGAAAGCAGTTTCGTGAGGAAATGATAAGCTTAAACCACCAGCTTGAGCATGACAGAAGACAGTTCAGGCTCGACAGTGAACTCTTTGAGAAGAGGCTGGGTATACTTAAGAGCGGTTTTGACAAACTCGCAGAGGACAAGAAAAGGCTGGAACAGGACAGGATCAAATTTGAAGCCGAGAAGGAAATGGCTGCCAGGGCGAGACTTGAGACAGGTGCATTCCTGTTCAGGGGAGTGAACGATCAGGGGGCGCTTCACAAGAGGTACAAGGATCTGATAAAGATCTTCCATCCCGATAATGCCGGCGGTGATCATGAGATCATTCAGATAATAAATGACGAATATGCCGAACTCACTATGGAATACGGAGCATAAAACAAAATACGGAAATAAAAAAGGCGGCCTTCAGGCCGCTTTTTTCATTCGCGATAAATGAACGCTCAACCGCGCTCAACCTTCCCGGAGCGAAGGCAGCTCGTGCATACGTTCATGCGCCTTTTGGCGCCTTTGACAAGCACGGTAACATGCTGTACATTAGCATGCCACGCTTTATTAGACCTTCTGTGGGAATGGCTGACGTTGTTACCGAAGTGAACGCCCTTGCCGCAGATTTCACATTTTGCCATGACTCAAACCCTCCTTACTCGATCCGTTTCGCTGTATTCCGACGCGAAACAGATGATATGATAACAGATAATTATTATAAATGCAAGCAAAAAGACTTTATTTTTTACTGATTTCCAATTATAATACACAGGATTGATTCTGCGACAGGAGGTGCCTATGAAATCTGCATCGTTAAATACCCATATGGGCAGTATTGCCATAGACAGCGAGGTCATTGCACAGTACGCCGGCGCGGTTGCCATGGAGTGCTTTGGCGTTGTGGGTATGGCTGGGGTCAATGTGAGAGAAGGCCTTGCCAAACTGCTTAAGGGTGAGAATATGACGCGCGGCATATCGGTGACGGTTCTGCCGGGCAGGAAGCTCAGGCTTGAGTTTCATGTGATAGTGTCCTACGGCGTGAGCATCATGGCCGTGGCGGACAATCTTGTGGATAATGTAAAGTACAAGGTTGAGGAATTCACCGGTATGGAGATAGAAAAGATAAATATTTTTGTCGAAGGCGTGCGCGTCATCGACTGATCAACAGGAGGATAAGGTTTTGAGCGCCACATCGATAGACGCAAAGATGCTCTCACAGATGTTCCTTGCGGGAGCAAAGAATCTGGAAGCTAATCAGGAGATCATCAACGAACTCAATGTTTTTCCCGTCCCCGACGGCGATACGGGAACAAATATGACTGCCACCATAATGCAGGCCGCAAGCGAGGTTTATGCGGAACCTGACGCGCCGATGGATGTCATATGCAAGTCCATATCTTCGGGGTCACTGAGGGGCGCAAGAGGTAATTCGGGCGTCATACTTTCCCAGTTGTTAAGGGGTTTCACTAAAGTCGTTAAAAAGCATGACGAGATAACGGGACCGGTTTTGGCAGAGGCCTTTGAAAAGGCGGTGGAAACTGCATACAAAGCTGTCATGAAGCCCAAGGAGGGCACGATACTGACGGTCGCCAGAGGTGCCGGTGACCGCGCAAGAGAACTCGCGGCTTCCGGTGAGACCGATATAGAGGTTTATTTTACCGAGATAATAAGGGCAGCATCCGAAACGCTGGAAACCACACCGGATCTGCTTCCCGTGCTGAAAGAGGCCGGTGTTGTGGACTCGGGCGGGAAAGGCCTGCTTGAAGTATTAAAGGGTGCATATGACGGCTATCTGGGCAAGGGTATCCCCTTTGAACAGAAAACCGGAGCGGGCTGTGATTCCCAGGCTGAACAGGTCGAGGAAGTGAAGCTTAAATATGCTTACTGCGTTGTGCTCAGGGTTATCCTCAGTCAGAATCTAAACCGGAAACAAATGATGGATATAAGAGGATTTCTCAGCTCCGTCGGCGATGATGTGAAGGTAAACGACACGGGCAAGGGAGTCTTTCTTCACATACATACCAACGATCCCGGCCTTGTGATACAGAAATCCCTGCTGTATGGCGAGATCTGCGAGATCACCGTAAGCAATATCGCCATGGAGGGACATATAGATGCTCCCGAGGGCACGCCCATCACTTCCGAGTCACTTAAACTCTGTGAAGAGAGCGAAGCCGGTGCGTCCCCTCTTGAAAAAGTACCTGCGGAACACAAGGACACCGGTTTTGTCGCGGTGTGTTCGGGCGTGGGAATGGCTGAGATATTTAAGAGCCTCGGATGCGATATAGTTATTGAGGGCGGTCAGACCATGAATCCCAGTACCGATGATATCATCAAATCCGCAGAGAGAGTGAATGCCGACAAAGTATTCATTCTTCCGAACAATAAAAATATAATACTCGCCGCGGAACAGGCGGGAAAGATGACCGGTGATGACAGAATAGTAGTGATACCCACGAAGACAGTACCTCAGGGTATCTCGGCTCTTGTAAATTACATACCGGGAGAATCCGCCGAGGAAAACGAGAGTTCAATGAGAGAGGCGATTAGTACCGTCGCTTCGGGAGAAGTGACCTATGCTGTGAGAGATGTCGTGATAGAGGGACAATCCATCAAACAGGGCGATTACATGGGCATAGGAGACAGCGGCATTCTGTGCGTCGGAAACAACAGAGTCGATGTTACCGTCGGGATGCTTGAGAAGCTCATGAAGAGCGACAGTGAGCTCATAAGTGTATATTACGGCGAGGATGTGGATGAGAACGAGGCCGCGGGACTTCTTGACAGGATAAATTCCAAATTCTCCGGCGCTGAGGTTGAACTTCAATACGGAGGACAGCCCATATACGATTTCATAGTTTCGGTGGAGTAAACTCAAGAAGGAGCGCGAAAATTGAGCGATCCGTCAGGAATACCCGTCACCCGGGTAAAAGGTGTCGGCGAGAAGACTGCAAAGCTCTTTGACGCTTTGGGCATACAAAGCGTCGAAGAGCTTCTTTATTATCTTCCAAGAGCTTATGAACGCTTTGTTCAGCCGGTAAATGCCGCAGAGGTGAGGGATGGCGTCCGCTGTGCGGTAAGAGTCAGGCTTCTTCGGACGCCGGCACTTAAATATGCGGGAAATTACAAGATCCTGACCGGCGAGGCGTCCGATTCCACAGGAACAATACGCGTAACCTGGTTCAACCAGCCTTATCTGAAAAAGACGCTTTTTCCTGGAAGAGAATACGTATTCCGGGGACTTGCCAGAAAAAAAGGGAACAGCCTGGTTCTCGAACAGCCTGCGATTTATTCACCTGAAGATTATGAGTCGATGGCGGATAAAATGCTTCCGCGCTACAGGCTTGTTAAGGGACTGAAGAACAACACAGTTATGAAAGCAGTCAGGGAGGCCATGCCATACGCTGGTGACGCGGCTGATCCCATCCCGGAAAGTGTGGCGGCAAAAAGAAAACTCATGCCTCTTGCGGATTCTCTGTCGGCAGTGCATTTTCCGAACGGCGATGATGAGCTTTCGCTCGCAAGGAGAAAACTGATATACAACGAGTTCTTCCTGTTCATTGCCGGAACCAGGTATTTCAGGGAGAGCACTCACGGTGCCGAAAAGGGGATAGAGTTCAAATATCCCGACTGCGCCGACAGGCTTATCGGTGCGCTTCCCTACGAGTTGACCGGCGCACAGAAGAGGGTTCTGTCCGAGATAAGACGGGATATGACGGGCGGTGTAAGGATGCACCGTCTGGTACAGGGCGACGTGGGCAGCGGAAAGACCATTCTTGCACTCATATCCATGCTTATTGCCGCATCAGGCGGATATCAGGCGGCGCTTATGGCGCCTACGCAGGTTCTCGCGACGCAGCATTTCGAGACATTTTCCGGCATTATAGAAAAATACGGCCTGAACCTTCGGCCGGTGCTTCTTTCGGGTAATATGACGGCAAAAGAAAAGCGCGAAGCAAATGAGGCGATCGCTTCAGGTGCAGCTGATCTTATCATCGGCACCAACGCGCTGATGCAGGAAAAAGTGAGCTATCATGCGCTGGGACTTGTGATCACGGATGAGCAGCACCGCTTTGGCGTGAGGCAGAGAGAACTCCTTGCTGGCAAAGGTGAGGCACCGCACATACTGGTTATGAGCGCGACGCCGATCCCCAGAACACTTGGAATGATATTGTACGGAGACCTGGACATATCTGTTCTCGACGAACTGCCGTCAGGCAGAAAGAGCATAAAGAATGCGATCGTAGGCCCTTCCCTCAGACAAAGATCATGGAAATTTATAGCGGATGAGGTGAAAAAAGGGCGGCAGGCTTATGTGATATGTCCGATGATAGAGAGAAACGAAGATGAGGACGGCGACGATCCTGACGGGATGGAGTGCGTCACGGAGTATGCGGAGAAACTGAGGGGTGTTTATCCTTCTGATATCAGGATCGGTATCCTGCACGGAAAAATGAGTTCCGAAAAAAAGGACGAGGTCATGTCTGAGATGGCCGGGGGAAGGATAGATGTGCTGGTATCCACCACCGTGGTTGAGGTGGGTATAAATGTGCCGAATGCAACGGTCATGATGATAGAAAACGCCGAAAGATTCGGACTTGCCCAGCTCCATCAGCTGAGAGGCCGTGTGGGCAGAGGGGAACATCAGTCGTACTGCATATTTGTGAACACCTCGGACGGCGAAGCAGCAGCAGAGAGACTTGCGGTACTAAAAGAGACAAATGACGGCTTTAAAATTGCTGATGAGGATCTGAAGCTTCGCGGACCGGGAGATCTCTTCGGTGTCAGGCAGAGCGGGGAGTTTTCCTTCCGGATAGGTGATATATATTCGGATTCTGACCTGCTGAAACTCGCGGCGGCCGATGTGGATGAGATTTTTGCCGTTGATCCGTCCCTCGAGAGGGCGGAGAGTAAAAATCTTAAGAGAGTGCTTGAAAACGGCGGACTTCTGGATCACGACACACTGTGAGCATTTTTGACAACAAGAACCGTCTATAGTAAAATATTTAGATTAAACATTGTTTCCAGCGGGGGACTTATATATGAGCAAAGTTGCGATAGTCACGGATTCCAACAGCGGGATCACCGTCGATGAAGCCAGCAAACTCGGAGTTTATGTTTTGCCGATGCCGTTTCATATCAGGGACAGGGATTTCTTCGAGGGGATAAACATAGACCAGAAGAACTTCTATCTGATGATCGATGAAGGCGTGGAGATAGGGACGTCACAGCCGTCTCCGGCGGATGTAAAGGCGCTGTGGGATGACATTCTGACCGATCACGATTCGATCGTGCACATTCCGATGAGCAGCGGGCTCTCCGGGAGTTGTGAGAGCGCAAGGATGCTGGCACAGAATTATAACGGCAGGGTGGAGGTCGCTGACAACAAGAGGATCTCGGTCACGCTCAGGCGTTCGATCCTCGATGCGAAGCGAATGGCCGATGAGGGCATGGATGCGGCATCGATCAGAAAAAAGCTTGAAGAAACAGGGCTTGATACCACCATATATATAATGCTTGATACTCTGACCTACCTGAAGAGAGGCGGAAGGATCACGCCCACAGCCGCCGCTATCGGCACTCTTTTAAAGATCCGCCCGGTACTGCAGCTGCAGGGCGAAAAACTCGATGCCTATGCCAAGGCCAGAACGCCGGCGCAGGGCAGGAAACTCATGATCCAGGCTATAAGGGATGATATTCAGAAGAGGTTTTCGGGATCGCGCATTGTCATTGACATGGCCTATACCTTTGATGAAGAGGCTCTTTTATCCTTCAGGGAGGAAGTAAAGGAGGCGTTTCCGTGGGCGGGAGAGATTTATTACGCTCCGCTGTCGCTTTCCGTGGGCTGTCATATCGGTCCGGGAGCTCTTGCAGTGACTGCAACGGTCTGTGACGGCGATCCGGTTTCGATGTAAACATCAGGAAGGAGAAGGTTTCGTTTATGGAACAGAAAATGAGATCTATAGGGATGAGGATGAGTATACTCATGGGACTTACGCTTAGCTTCTGTCTGTCCCTTGTCGGTACTTTTTTCGGAACGATGAGAGCGGGAAGGCCTTTTCCCATGGTAGGCTGGCTGATCGGATTTATCATAAGCGCCATTGTCAGTCTGATCATCGGTTTTGCCGTGCCCATGGGACGAATAAGCAGATCCGTGAGCGAAAAGTACGGGCAGGGTACGTTAAAAGCCAGACTGATCGATGCACTGATCTCGGATCTGATCTATACGCCGGTAATCACTCTCATCATGATCATTCTCAATTACAGGCAGGCTGCTGCTCAGGGGGCGCAGATACCGTTTCTTGCGATGTTTCTGCCGTCTCTCGCCCTGAGTCTGGTAGTGGCCTATATACTCATTCTGGTGTTTCAGCCTTTGTTCCTGAAACAGTTGATGAGAAAAATGACAGAGAAGGAATGACGGTAGAAATATGGGAAATCAGGTAAACAGGCAGGATGATTACAATGCTTCGAGCATAACCGTACTGGAGGGGCTCGAAGCTGTAAGGATGAGACCCGGCATGTACATCGGGTCGACTACCACCAGGGGTCTGAATCATCTTGTATATGAGATAGTTGACAACGCTGTGGATGAGCACCTTGCAGGCTTTTGCAGCGAGATAAGAGTCACCCTTGAAGCTGACGGTTCGGCCACGGTGTCAGATAACGGGCGCGGAGTTCCCGTTGACAGACACGCAAAGGGTATCTCAGCGGAACGTATAGTCTATACCACGCTCCATGCCGGAGGTAAGTTTGACAATGCCTCATACAAGACCAGCGGCGGTCTTCACGGCGTCGGATCTTCGGTGGTAAACGCGCTGTCGGCGCATATGACCGTCGAGGTGAAAACGGGCGGGCATTTATACAGGGACACCTATGAGAGAGGCGAACCCACCACGCCGCTCGTCATGGGTCTCCTCACACCTGTGGGTGATGCCAGAGGAACCGGCACCAAGGTAAACTTTCTGCCGGATGACACCATTTTTGAAAAGACCAGGTTCAAAGAGGATGATATCAAATCAAGGCTGCATGAAACTGCATATCTGAACCCGGAGCTCACCATATTCTATGAGGACAGGCGCCCGGGAACAGAGGAAAAGGTCGTTTTTCATGAGCCGGACGGCATATCGGGTTTTGTCAGGGAGCTCAACAAGGGTCATGAGACCGTGACTGATGTTATCACGGTTTCCGGCGCCAGCGAGGGCATAGAGGTATCCTGTGCATTTCAGTATATCGGTGAGTTCAGGGAAGAGGTGCTGGGCTTCTGCAACAATATATACAATGCAGAAGGCGGCACGCATCTCACCGGCTTCAAGACTGTTCTCACCACTGAGATCAATACCTACGCAAGACAGCTCGGATCCCTCAAGGAAAAGGATGCGAACTATACCGGCGCGGATGTGCGTAACGGTCTCACGGCGGTCATTTCCATCAAGCATCCCGATCCCAGGTTCGAGGGCCAGACCAAGACCAAGCTTGACAATCAGGACGCCGCCAAGGTCGTGTCCAAGGTCGTGGGCGATGAGCTGGTGAGATTCTTTGACAGGAATCTCGAGGTCTTAAAGGCTGTGATAAGCTGTGCCGAAAAGGCCGCAAAGATAAGAAAGACGGAGGAAAAGGCGAAGACCAACATGCTCACGAAGCAGAAGTTTTCCTTTGACTCCAACGGAAAACTCGCCAATTGCATCAGCCGGGACGCTTCAAAATGTGAGATCTTCATCGTGGAGGGTGATTCCGCAGGCGGAAGTGCCAAAATGGCAAGAAATCGTGATTTTCAGGCCATTCTTCCCATTAGAGGAAAGATTCTAAATGTAGAAAAAGCTTCGATCGACAAGGTTCTTGCCAACGCCGAGATCAAGTCTATGATAAACGCCTTTGGCTGCGGCTTTTCGGAGGGCTATGGCAACGACTTCGACATAAAGAAGCTCAGATATGACAAGATAATCATAATGGCGGATGCCGATGTTGACGGAGCGCATATCGCGACTCTTCTTCTTACGCTTTTTTACAGATTCATGCCTGATCTGATATACGAGGGACATGTTTATATCGCCATGCCGCCACTGTACAAAGCCATACCCGGGAGGGGTGAGGAGGAGTATCTTTACGACGACGAGGCTCTTGCAAGGTACAGAAAGAAACACAAGGGGCCGTTCACGCTGCAGCGATACAAAGGCCTTGGTGAAATGGATCCCGAGCAGCTGTGGGAGACGACACTGGATCCGGCGCGCCGTATGATGAAGTCGGTTGCGATAGAGGACGCCAGGATGGCTTCCGAAATGACTGAACTGCTGATGGGCACAGATGTTCCTCCGCGCAGGGATTACATAAGAACACACGCGACGGACGCGCTGCTGGACGTATAGACACGGGAGCCCTTAAGTATGGAGACGAGAACAGCCTTAGTTGTTGATGATGATCATCTGGAAAGGGAGTACATGACAGAGCTTCTGCGCCGGAACTCGCTGACGGTCAGAAGTACCGCCTCCGTTCCCGGCGCGTCGGGTGTAGTAAAGGATATGCATTTTGACTGCATCTTCATCGACGAACTGATGCCGGACACGGATCCCGCC
>JAILGA010000134.1 GCA_024697225.1 Lachnospiraceae bacterium | reverse complement strand
GAAGAGGACGGAACGATGGCGGCGATGATATCAAGCTTCAATGAGGACTTCCCCGGGATCACGGTTACAACCGAAGGCGTCACGGATTATGCAGAGGACGCTCTTCTTCGTCTGACGACCGGCGACTGGGGCGATGTCATGCACATCCCGGCTGTTGACAAGAGCGATCTCGGAACCTACTTTATGCCCTTCGATACTCTGGATAATCTCTCACAGCAGCTGAACTTCGTCAGCTCCTGGTCCTACGACGGACAGGCCTACGGTATACCCTATATGGCCAACGCACAGGGTGTGCTCTACAACAAGAAGGTATTCGCCGATGCCGGCATCACAACCCTTCCGAAAACACCCGATGAGTTCCTTGAAGATCTGAAGCTCATCCGCGACAACACCGATGCGATCCCTCTGTACACCAACTACGCAGCCGGATGGACCATGGGTGCATGGGACGCCTACATCGGTATCGTATCCGAGGGCGATGACACCTATATGAATCAGAAGTTCGTACACACAGCCGAGCCCTTCAAGGATCCCGGCAACGGAGCGGGCGCCTACAATCTCTACAGGATCCTCTATCAGGCCTGCGCTGACAAGCTTATCGAGGACGACTACACCACCACTGACTGGGAAGGCTGCAAAGGCATGTTAAACCGCGGTGAGATCGGTACGATGGTCCTCGGCTCCTGGGCATATGCACAGATGCAGGAAGCCGGCGATCATCCCGAGGATGTAGGCTATATGCCCTTCCCGATGTCCGTAGGCGGTAAACAGTATGTAGCAGCAGGCGGCGACTACAATTACGGCATCAACGCCAATGCTTCCGACGAGAACAAAACCGCTGCGCTGATCTTCGTGAAGTGGATGACCGAGAAGAGCAACTGGTGCTACAACGAGGGCGGCTACACCGTCGTCAAGGGCGGCCAGAACCCCGACATGTACGCGGCATTTGACGGCTGCGAGGTCATGTCCGATCAGGATGCGCTTCCGGGTGAGGAGACACTCCTCAACGATATGAACGCCGAGTCAGAGCTCTCCGTCAATGCCGGCGGAAATGCCAAGGTACAGGAGATAGTGGAATGCGGCGCCACCGGTTCCAAGTCCTTTGATGACATCATGCAGAGCTGGAACGAAAAGTGGCAGGATGCTCAGGAGGAGCTGGGCGTAGAAGTAAAGTACTGATACTATATATCACCGGCCGGGGAGGCTTTGGTTTCCCCGGCCGCTTCATCAAAAGCAATGTCGTTATAAAGTATTCACCGAAGCAACCCCTTCGGTAAGAGAGGAGGAAAGCATGAAAAGAAAGAGAACCCTTGGGGAATGGGCACGATCCCGGGACGGACAGAGACTGTTTGTCATGCTGGCGTTCATGATCATTCCCCTGGTGCTCTTATTTGTCTTTACCTATCTCCCCTTCGGCGAAATGTTCGGCTACAGCTTCTACAATATGAAGTACACCGGAGCCCGCAAATTCGTCGGATGGAAAAACTATATCAAGGTTTTCGAGCGGGATGACTGCTTCAAGGCGCTCCGTCTCTCCCTTTACTACATGGTGGGATCGGTGGTGCAGCTGGCTCTGGCTCTTTATCTGGCCACCGTTTTGAGCTTTAAGGTGAAGGGCGGCAGCCTTTTCAAGGGAATGATGTTCTTTCCGTTCCTGATAAACGGTATCGCGGTCGGTTTCATTTTCAAGTTTTTCTACACAAGGGGCTTCGTCTTCGACACAGTGCTCCAGTGGTGCGGATTTCAGCTTGACAACCTGCCCTACTGGCTCCGCGATCAGCGGATCAACAACTGGTCTCTGGTGGGAACCTCGGTCTGGCGCTACTTCGGACAGAATATGGTCCTTTTCATCGGGGCGATCATGTCCGTGGATAATGAACTCTATGAAGCAGCCAAGCTTGACGGGGCAAACAACAGACAGCTCCTCAGATACATCATCCTGCCGAGCATCAAAACGATAATCACGCTGAATGTCATCCTTTCGATCACCGGATCCCTTTCCGCCTTTGAACCGCCTTATGTCATCACCGACGGCGCAAACGGCACCGGGACCTACTTTGTGATCATGCACGAGATAGCACACACCCAGCAGAAGGTGGGACTCGCCTCCGCCATGGCTATTGTGCTTCTCATCATCATCCTGCTGGCAACACTTTTGCAGAAGCTCTTCTTTAAATATGTCTTCCGATCCGCCGAGGATGAGGATCCAAACGCAACTGCCAGGCGTGACAGAAGGCTTGCCAGACTTAGTGCAAGACAGACTGTGAAGGCCGCCGTATCCGGCCCGGAGGTGTAACTATGGAATCCAAGGTATTCAATATCAAAATGATCCCCTGGATCATCGTAAAGTATCTGTCACTGGTCTTTTTCTCCTTTGTTGCCGTACTACCCGTGGTTTCATGCGTAATAACGGCATTCAAGACCGAAGAGGAATATCAGACGACCAACGTCATGACGCTCCCGCAGAACTGGCTCAATTTCGATAATTTCATTCAGGCATTCACAAAAGCCGGGATGGGGAGAGCGTTCGTCAATTCCCTGATAATTCTTGCCTGCGTACTGTTTTTTTCTACCATGATCGGAACGCAGCTTGCCTATGTGCTGGACCGTTTTCAGTTCCCGGGCAATACCATCATCCGCAATCTCTTCCTCTTTGCATCGCTCCTGCCCGGCGTTGCGATGCAGATCGCTGTATATGAGATCATGTACAAGCTGCACTTTATAAACTCCCTTGCGGGCTATATCACAGTGATGTGTGGAACTGATGTCATCTCTATCTACATCTACATTCAGTTTTTTGAAAACATAAGCAAATCCCTTGATGAGTCCGCCATCGTGGACGGCGCCAGTTATTTTACGATCTTCTACCGCATCCTGTTCCCGTTACTAAAGCCTGCAATAGTCACAAGCTGTATTCTTAAAGGCGTCGGCACCTTTAACGAATACTACATGGCCAATCTCTATCTGCAGGATAAGAAAAAATATGCTACCGTCGCGACATCTCTCTATACCTTTGTGGGTCCGCTGGGGAGCAAATATAATCTGATCTGTGCCGGTGTCATCATCGCACTTTTGCCGGCGCTCTTTGTCTTCATCATCTTCCAGAAACAGATATATTCCGGTCTCACAGCCGGTGCAGTCAAGGGTTAATTCCCGGATAACTTCATGATATAATGGTAGTCGGATCCCGGCAGTCTCCTGCTGCCCGTGGCCGGCGCACGCAGGAGACACAGCTATGGATGAACTGAAATTTTTATACCGCGAAAGCAAGGCTCAGCTTAGAGACAGGCTGATCCCGTTCTGGACGGGCCTCACTGACAATAAACGCGGAGGTTTTTTCGGTCAGGTCGCGGATGACCTGTCTGTCAGGAAGGATGCCGAACGCGGCAGCATTCTAAACAGCAGGATACTCTGGTTTTTCTCATCGGCGTATCTGACGGCTGACATGGGGGAGGCGCTGCCGGCCGCAAGGCATGCATATGAATACGTAAAAAGTGCCTTTCTCGACCCGGAATATGGCGGTGTATACTGGTCCGTAACGGCAGACGGAGAGCCCGCCGACGACAGCAAGCACTGCTACGCACAGGCCTTTGCGATTTACGGACTTTCAGCCTTTGCGCGGGCGCTTCAAAAAAGCAGCAGGAACGCATCCGAAAGCTTCGGGAGAGCTGATAAAAATACTGCAAAAGAAGCGCTGGATATCGCTTATAAACTTTTTGATCTCATCGAATCAAAGATGAGGGATGAAAACGGATACGGAGAAGCCTTTGACCGGAAGCTTGAGCCCGTCTCCAATGAAAAACTCTCCGAAAACGGAGTGGAAGCCGCGCGGACAATGAATACGCTCCTTCATGTGCTGGAAGCCTACACGGAGCTGTACCTGGCAGATGCGGACAACAAGGTGCATGACAGGATCTGCGCCATACTTGATCTCTTTCTGGACAGGATATATGACGGGAGCCGGTGCCGCCTGGGGGTCTTTTTTGATAAGGAATATAATTCTCTGATAGACCTGTATTCCTATGGTCACGACATCGAGGCCTCCTGGCTCATAGACCGCGCACTGGATGCGGTGGGAGATTATCCGCGCCTGCGAGAGGCGCTTGATATGACACAGATCATCGTACGCGCCATCTGCACAAACGCCTGCCATGAGCGGAACGGGATGATCTCCCTTCCCATGGAAGCCGAGAACGGTATAGTCAATGAAACGCGCGTATGGTGGGTCCAGGCCGAGGCGCTGAACGGTTTTCTGAATGGTGTCCGGCGCTCCGTAAAAGCCGGGGACCCGCAAACGGCACGTAAATACGCCGGTATAGTAAAGAAGCTCTGGTCTTTTATAAATACATATCTGGCGGATACAAGAGATGGCAGTGAGTGGTTCTATGAAGTGACCGAAGACGGAAGAGCGAACCACGGCCGGAATGTGGCTGATGAATGGAAGTGTCCGTACCACAACGGGCGGATGCTACTGGAGATAATAAGGTGTTCTGAGAGAGGAGAGGTGGATATGAGAGATGCGTTCTTTGATGCGGGAAATAAAGTATGTGCCCGCTATTACGTGGAACAGGAAAAACAGGAGAAGCTGCTTGCTCTTAAGAACGAGCCGCTCGATGAGTACAACGGTGTTCTGACCAGATACCGCAACCCCGTTCTGACGAGAGATCACATACCGCTCATCTGGCGCTATGACATCAATCCCGAGACCAACCCGCTCTTCCTCGAACGGCTGGGCGTCAATGCCGTCATGAATTCCGGCGCGATCTACCACGACGGCAAATATTGTCTGGTGGTCCGCATTGAGGGTAATGACAGAAAGTCCTTCTTTGGTGTGGCCAAAAGCGATAACGGGATCGACGGCTTCCGCTTCCGCGACTATCCCTGCGAGATCGGAGAGGCCCCCGGTGATGCGGGAAAAGAGACCAATGTCTATGACATGCGCCTGACAAAGCATGAGGACGGCTGGATCTACGGCGTCTTCTGCTCCGAATCAAAAGACACCTCTACCTCCGACCTCTCCGCCGCCGTGGCAGCTGCGGGCATCGTAAGGACCAGAGATCTTGTGACCTGGGAACGCCTGCCGAATCTGGTGACAAAGAGGAGTCCGCAGCAGCGCAATGTAGTCCTGCACCCCGAATTTGTCGACGGACAATATGCCTTCTACACCCGTCCGATGGACGATTTCATCGAGACCGGTTCCGGCTCCGGCATAGGCTTCGGGCTGTGCAAAGATATAACCAATGCGGTCATCGATGAGGAAAAGATGACAAGTCTGCGCAAATATCATCAGATCACCGAAGCCAAAAACGGCGAGGGCGCAGTTCCGATAAAGACTGACCGCGGCTGGATCCATATCGCCCACGGCGTCCGCAATACGGCAGCCGGGCTTAGATACGTGCTCTACGCGTTTGCCACGGATCTTAAGGATCCCTCAAAGGTGATCGCCGAACCCGGCGGCCTGCTGCTTGGGCCCCGCGGATGGGAACGCGTGGGAGATGTGTCCAATGTAGTATTTTCAAACGGCTGTATCGTCCGCGAAAACGGTGATGTATATCTGTACTATGCCGGAAGCGATACCCGTATGTATGTGGCGACGACCACCATGGAAAGACTTGTCGATTATGTATTCAATACCCCGTCTGATGCGGAGCGCAGCGCTCTGTGCGTGCAGCAGCGGGTGGAGCTGATCAAAAAGAATGAAGAATATTTAAGGAGGAATGCATGATGAAATATCAGATCTTGAACAGCCCTGCAGTTCCCAATGTCCCGTGGCAGGATAAACCCGCGGATTTCCCGTCCGCGATCCCGATCTGGCGCTATAAGGAGAATCCGATCATCAACCGCAATCCCATCCCGGGCGTCGCCAGAATATTCAACAGCGCGGTAATGCCCTACGAAGGGAAATTTATCGGTGTCTTCCGCGCGGAACAGACGGATGGTATCCCCTTTGTCTATCTGGGAAGGAGCGATGACGGCATTCACTGGAACTTCGATCCGAAGCCGATCCCCTTTGTCAATGAAAAGGGCGAATCCTTCATGCCCCGCTATGCCTATGATCCCAGACTGGTCAAGGTAGAGGACACCTACTATATCATATGGTGCCAGGATTTTTACGGCGCTTCAATAGGCGTGGCAAAGACCACTGATTTCAAGACCTTTACAAGAACCGAGAATCCGTTCATTCCCTTCAACCGGAACGCTGTGCTCTTCCCGAGAAAGATAAACGGAAACTTCGTAATGCTCTCCCGCCCTTCAGACTCCGGCCACACGCCCTTCGGCGATATCTTCCTGTCAGAGTCTCCGGATTTCGTATATTGGGGAAAACACAGACATGTGATGTCCCGCGGCAGCGAATGGTGGGAATCTTTGAAAATAGGCGGAGGCGCGGCTCCGATCGAGACTGACGAGGGATGGCTTCTTTTCTACCACGGCGTGACCGGAACCTGCAACGGATACGTCTACTCCATAGGCGGCGCCATCCTTGATATTGATGAACCCTCGCGTGTAAAATACCGCTGCAATACTTTCCTGATCACTCCCGAGGAGTGGTATGAGGAGCGGGGCTTTGTGCCGAATGTCTGCTTCCCCTGCGCGACCATACATGACCCTGAGACCGGAAGGATCGCGCTCTACTACGGAACTGCCGACAGCTATGTGGCGATGGCCTTCACGACGCTGGACGAGATCATTGATTACATAAAGGCTCACAGCGTGGTGAATGACACGGATACGGAACTTGGCATCCGCTGATAAGAGGCACATAAACGACATCATCCTTAATACTGTCGTCAAGGATAGTACCGGAAAAGATTATTCTGATCGGAGATGCAGCTTCACTGATCAGAAAGGAATGATATGAATGATATTTCTGATATAACAAATAAGACTCCCGGAGCGGCAAGACTCCGGGAGTTTGTCCAAAAAGCGGCTGCGGGCGACGATCTTGTTGTCGTCTTCTTCGGCGGATCCATCACCCAGGGGTCCCTCGCATCCTCGGAGGAGACCTGCTATGCCCGTGTTTTCTGCAATCTGCTAGGAGAGCATTTTCCAAAGAGTAGCTTTACATATGTAAATTCCGGCGTCGGCGGCACAGGCTCGCACTACGGCGCCATGCGCGTAAGCACTGATGTCCTGTCTTACAGTCCGGACCTGGTGGTCATCGATTTTTCCGTAAATGACACAGAGGCCGTACTCCCTCTCTACGGGGAGGGTGAAACGGCAGCGCAGGGCGATACGGACTGGAGCGGCGGCCGTAATACTGACAGCAGCGGATCCGCCCTGAAGCTCTATCCCGAGACCTGGGAGGGGGTTCTGAGGCGCATCCTTTCATGCGACTCCCGCCCCGCCGTCCTCGTTCTCGGCAATTGCTTCTACGACACGGGAATTTCCGTGGAGGATGAGCACAATGCCATAGCGGATCACTACGGTGTGCCGCATATGAGCGTAAGAGACAGGATCCTTCCTCTAATAAGGGAAGGCAGATATACAAGAGAGGATCTGAGTCCCGACGGTCTCCATCCGAATGACAAGGGGCACAGGCTGATCGCGGAAGAGCTTATGCGTCTGATGCTGCAATACGAAGAGTCTGCCGGGGAACTGCCGGTGCGCGATGAAGAGGCTCTGCCTTCACCCCTGACCGCAAACGCATACGAATACACCGAAAGACTCGATTCCGCAAACAGCGCTCCCGAACTTTACGGATTTTCACCCGATAATGCCTCACACGAAAATGATAACTACAACTTTTTCCGTGGCGGCTGGACGGCCTCACAAATCGGAGACCGCTTCGAGATCGATGTGGAGGGCTCCGGGATCGCAGTCGTCTACCGGAAAACCATACATCGCCCCTCGCCTGTTGCGAGGCTTGTATTGGACGGGGATGAGGAGCACGCCGTGATACTTGACGGTAATTTTGATCAGGACTGGGGCGATTGTCTCTATTTACAGCCCATTCTACATCACGGAAACAGGGGCAGGCATCACATCAGCATCGTGATCACCGAGGCTACCCCCGGGGATCTTGTACCCTTCTATCTGCTATGCATCGGCGTTTCGACATGAGGCGGAGAACAGCATGATCGAAAACACGACTCTGTGCTATGCGGAGCTTGACGGCAAATGGCTGATGCTCCACCGCACAAAAAAGAAACAGGATATCAACGAAGGAAAATGGATCGGGATCGGCGGACATGTCGAAGAAGGTGAGAGCCCCGAGGACTGCATTCGAAGAGAAATGCTGGAGGAGACCGGTCTCATAGCAGGAACACTCTCATTTCGCGGAGTCATTACCTTCGTATACCGGGATGTGACAGAGTATATGTTCCTCTTTACAGCAGAAGATCTTTCGGATACGGATGGAAGGGACATCACCACCGACTCGCCTCTGCCGGAATGTTCTGAGGGCGAACCTGCCTGGATCAGAAAAGAGGACGTCTTTTCTCTTCCCATATGGGAGGGCGACAGATACTTTCTGAAGCTCCTGTGCGAGGGCGCCCCCTTCTTTTCCCTGAAGCTCGTCTATGATGATAACGGAAATCTTCTTGATGCGATAACTGGTGACGGCTCAACTCTGTATCATCAGTGATGAAAGATCAGCCTGCCTGATACAAAAAATCTGGTGGCATCTCACAGCAACAGTCCGGACAGCGTGAGAGCTGACACGACGACGCAGACCAGTATCAGCACTATCGTACCGGGTGCTTTAAAATATGCTTTGAGCACGGTATTTCTGTCAGGGAGCCATCTCTCATCCAGAAGATGGAATCTACCCTTCTTCAGATAGATGATAAAACATACAAGTCCCGCAAACACGGCAAGCAGATAAATCCCGTCGGCGATGAAGAATGCATAGTTTCCCGCTTCAAGCACCTCCTGAAGACTGTCCATTGACTCAACACCCTGCGTGAAATACGGGAGCAGCATGCCTCCGGTAAAGTTCAGAGAAATGTGCAGTAATATCGTATAGATGACCTTCCCGGTCTTTACATATGTATATCCCAGGATCAGCCCCACAAACAGCGCGTAAAAGAGCTGGTAAATATTCATGTGATACAGCGCAAAGGCCATGGAGGAGACAAAGATCGCGCTCCATTTTCCAGTGTGAGAAAGCCTTCCTATAAGGAATTTTCTGAAGAACAGCTCCTCTGCAATGGGTGCCAGGATGACCACAAATATGATCGTCATCAGCATATTCCCCGACAACAGAAATTCGACACTCGCATTTTCCGGCTCGATCCCGGTCAGTTTTCCGATAACCGCAGCAAACATCTGACTTATCAGATTGCCTGCGCTCATGGCAAAGATGCAAATGAAAAAGAGAGCCGGAAGCTCACGGATACCGAATCGTTCCTCATCTGTTCCGGATGCATTGCCCTCGGGAGAAAACATCTCTGCCGAGCTCCTCGCTTCAAAGAGCGCATTATTCATTGCCGGAGAGGGCAGCTTCTTTTTCAGAAGGAAAACAGCTACCGGCATGCCTATGGCATATATGGCTATAGCGTTGACGATCAGCAGCAGCAGCGGATTGTCATTTGGAAGGACGACCTGCATGATCTCCTCCTGTGTAATGGAACCTTTTGACATATACAGGATTATGGTCCCTGCAAGCGAATAGAAAAATATGATACCCGTGGAGATCACAGAGGCCAGCAGATAGTATATGACCATATTAAACCCAAGCGTTGAAAACTCAGACCTTAAGGGCTTCTCATACATATAATGTGTCTCTCTTTCTTTGGCTGATCAACATTAACAAAAGAATGATACTATGAAGTCTTCCTTTTTTCAATCAAAACAGACAGCCCGCACATCAAAAGGTATGCGGGCTGTGACGTTACTGTGTTTTTGTTTCTTATCGCAGCTTACTTTTTGACCTCAACATTCTTAAACTTACCAAAGAAATTCTTGCAGTCATCTGTAGTCTCGATGTCGGCCTTGTTCTCAATCTGATCGGTAACACTTATCAGGAACTGCTTGGCAGCAACCTTTTTGCTTATCGTAAAGGTCTTCAGTTTGATCTTCGTGCCGTCAGGTTTTTCCGATGAAATACCATTGATATAGGCCTTGATCTTGAGGGACTTCATCTTCTTGAGGCTGCCGTCATCCTTTATCTGGATGCACTTCTTCGACTCTTCATCAAACCCAGTGTCACCGGATGTTTCTTTGCCGTTCTTAACCTTGATCTTCTGCTTCTTGTAAGTAGCCTTTATTATAACATCCTCGGCAAAGGTCAGATTTACCGGCTCGATCGTATATGTGAATGTATCCTTGTTTTCCTTAAGCTTCGCGTTCAGATTCTTGATCATTTTGCCAAGCTGCTTCTTGATCTTCTTCTTCTCTTTGCCTGTCCAACCGGCTTTGTTGAACTTCTTCGTATTCAGCGATACCTTCAGGGTAAACTTGCCGACAGCGCCTACAGCCTTGACTTTGCCGGGTGTGCACTTGACAGTAAAGAGTTCCCACATCTCCATATCCTTGTTAGGAAGCTGGAAGCCGGATACACATACTCTTGCCACCTGCTTCTTACCATATTTATCAGGCTCTGCCGCATATGCCAGCTGGCCGACGGTAGCTTTCTTTCCCGTATAGGTCACGCCCTGGGACCAGGCGAGATCTGCCTGCAGCTTATACTTCTTGTCGCCCAGTTCCAGCTCGTCGCCTGTTATGTTCTTCGTATCAGCAAGCTCCGTGAGTGTAAAGGCATCGGAATACAGATCCAGACCGTTCACACCGTCTGTCGTCTTGATCCACAGATACTCATAGAGACTTCTTTCCTCATCCTTCACAAACTTGGAGGTGTCAAATTCATAGGTTGCTTTTCCGTCATTGAATTTGAACATCTTTTCATAATAACCGTCAGTGACGTAGTATATCTCGCCGTCATCGCCCTGAGGTGCGTAGTAGATATAGGTCTGCAGACCGCTTGTGATGGCCTTGCCCTCAAGATCATATGCCGCGGCGTCAAAGGTCATTGTGATCTTATCCTTTTCTTCCGTGTTGACCGCATACAGTTTGCCGTCGAGTACTCTGTCGGGAGCCTTCTTATACCAGAGAGTGTTATCCTTTGTGAATGCCTGTGTCTTATTCTTCTCGTAATCCTCATATTTCACAATGACGAACGCATCCGTAAGGCTGATGTCCTCATCATAATTCCACGGATACTCGGCATCGAAGGAGAAGTTGCAGAAATCCTGATAGCACTTATCCTTATTGGTACCTGTCTGCAATCCGCTGGCAACCGGCTTGGGCGCGGGCATTGCGGAATTGAAGGTGCTTCCTTCAAATATGGTTATCGCCTCATTCTTTGATTTATCCTCATCCTCGGTAATAACGATCTTTCCATCCTTGTCGACAGCAGCAAAGACGTAGAGATTCTCTTTGGGAATAGCCTTGTCATCACCGTTGAGATCCATGGGCTCTAAGTACTCAAGATCTCCGTCAAAGGAGAACATGGGATCTACCTGAATGCTGCTGACTGTCGCTTTCTGCGTGGCCGATGCAAAATTGATGCAGCCGGAGACCTCGATAAGCTTGGCCTTGCCGAATCTGTAGTCGTCATCATAATAGAGTTCCAGACCGTCATCCTCGATCGGATCCGCCATGACGCTGAAACCGTTTACCGTGCTCTCGGTACTTGTGCTTGATGCTTCGCCCTGTCTCTCCTTGACCATGAACTCATTGAAGAGGTGATCCCAGATGACAGAGGTGGTGAAGTAATAATCATCGCTTCCCGAATAACCTGAACCCATGTAGCTGATGGTGGGATATACGGTTCCGTCCTTCTCTGCATAGTGTACAAAGGTCTTGTCGCTTAATCTGAAAGGATGAAGCGAAGGAGATATGACCGATCCGCTGCCGTTCTGGTTGACACTGTCCGCAGCTTTTCCGTAAGCAGTCTTGGTTCCAAGCTTCGACTGATACTGACCGCCGGAGAGCCAGTAATAACTGTCCTTATTCGCCTCGGTGTAAGCTTCGACGTTTTTGATCGTCCATTCAGTGGTATCCGTGACATCCTCACCGGTAACCTTGTCTCTTCCCTTGTCAGTGTATCCCATGGGGGTGTTGTTCACGCGGTAGTTGTAGCTTCCGCCGCTGTACTCATCACCGACTCCGTAGCAGTGAGCGATCTCATGTGCAACAGTGGGAAGCATGTCGATGTCTGTAAGAGTGATGATATTGACGGGCTTGCCGAAGGTATAACCCTGACCGCAGCCGTTCGCATCCTGACGATACATGACAAAGGCCAGGATGATGTCGTACTTGTCCTTTCCTTCCTTGTCCTTGCTCTGAAGCTTGCATGCCTCCTCCCAGAGCTTTCTCTGACCGTCATCGGTACACATGTCATATTCTGCCGTGCCGGCTTCCATCGGCTGACCGATATCAACATTTACCTCCGCAACCGGATATACATCAAGCAGATATGTCTTTATCTTATTGTCGATACCGTTCCAGAGGCTATCGTCGCAGGGCACCGCCTGATTGATCTTATCTGACGGGCATCCGCCGCCGCCTGCAGGCTGGACATTGGCTGACACACTGTAATATGAATTGACGGGAACCGCCAGTATGTTCAGGGGCTTCGTCTCATAGAAATCCACGTTCTCATACTTTGCAAGTTCCTTGTCGCCTTCGGAGAGGTAGAAATTGTACTTGCCCTTTGCAGGACCGGGATTCATGGATACATAAGCCATCATCTTGCCTGTGTATTCATTGGAATCCTCGTCGTAATACTTCTGGAAAGCGAACTCGTCTCCCTTCCATCTGAGCTTCTCGTTGCCTTCCGAATCCTTGTAGTATAATTCCCAGTTCGCCGTGACTTCCTTGGCTTTAGCCTCATCCGCGGCGTCAACAGAGAACATGACCGCCGTATTCTTTCCCGCCACGAAATTGCTCATATAAGTAGGTTGTTCCGAGGTGAGCTGATCCTTCTTTACATGAAGAGAGAATCCCTGATTGATCTCAATATTGATCTCACTCTGGGTAGTGTTCTGGGTCGGCTGTTCGCCGCCTTCCTCTCCCTCATTAAAGACAGGCGCCTCGACCTGTTCTGCTGCCTCGAACACCGAGGTGTCCACTGCCGCATCATAGGCAGAAAGCGGTACCGAATAGTTCGAGAACAACATCGCCGCAGTCATAACCGCTGCTATTCCGCGTTTTGCGTAACGTATCATCTTTATCCTCCCTTCGTTAGCACAGAAATTTTGACATTCGCGTAATTATACCCTATTATAGGTCGAAAATCAAGAAACAGAGTACCATTACACACCATTACATGATTCGAAAAATGCCGCCGGAAATTTGGGATTGCACCCGGATTTCGCGAAAAAAATCCGCCCCTCGGGGCAGCGTATTACAGATCTTAAATTTGTCCTGGAGGATGTAAGATGAGGCTCGATAAATTCTTAAAGGTATCACGGATAATCAAGCGCCGCACCATCGCCAATGAGGCCTGCGACGCAGGCAGAGTGGAGGTCAACGGCAGACCCGTGAAGGCGGGCTATGAGGTGAAGATCGGCGATGTCATCACCGTTCACTTCGGGGAAAAAGCCGTGAACGCAGAGGTCCTTGCTGTGGAAGACAACGTCCGCAAGGAGAACGCCGGAGATCTGGTGAAATATCTGCCGTAACCCCTGCCAAGCGGCAACGTCTGAAGTTCTCACTCCGGATAGGGCTCGGTACGCTCCATTGCCGGGAAGGCGTAGGTCTTGTCCCTGTCGGCATCGTCTATGAAGATGCTGTAGCTTCTTGTGGCGTAGCCGTCCTCCCTCAGTGTCACCGTGTGGGTTCCGGTCACCTTTTCAAAGCTCAGGGGAATGCGGCCCATAAAGGTATCGTCCAGATAGAACTCCGCTCCGTACGGGGACTCAACGCTTATCGTGAAGCCCGGCATCGTGGTGCGCGTGGTCTCGTTTCCGGAGGCATCTATGTAAGTGACTGTGGTCGCTCCGCTCCCTGCCGAAGCGTCATCAGTCGCTCCCGTGCCCGCGTCCGTTGCCCCGGTTCCGGCTTCGCCGGAAATCTCACTCCCCGACATTCCGGAAGTCGCATCAGTTGAAGCGGTGTCCGCAGTGGAGGCTGTCGATGATGCGGCACTGGACGCCGCGTTTGATGCAGCCTCGGGATCCTTTTCCAGTTCAAGCCTTACTGTGGCCGGCTTCTTTCCGACGTTCAGCTTTCTCGTGATATCCAGATACTCCTCGGACTTGACCCTGAGATCATGTACCCCCTGTGACAGATAGACCGGAAGCTTATAGGCCACGGTCTCGCCGTCTATGCGCATGGTCACCTCCGCATCCTCGGGCTCTATCTCAAAAGTCACCGGCGTCATGTCCGGTTCCTCCATATGTATCGTCGAAGAATCGATCACGGTCTCCCCGCCTCTGACGATGGTTACCTGTCTCTCATCATTGGCGCCCGCACCGATCACCTGCATCTTATAACTCCCCTCCGGAACCGAAAGGATAGTCTTGTCCGTCACGCGGCGTATCGCTTTGTTCTCAAGGTTAAGCCACGCTCCGGTAATGTCGCGGTCGCCCACCATCGAGGAAGAAAGACGCAGATAACCGTGGCCGGAAGTGACGACTATGCTGTAGATCTCCTTGTCTATACCCGAAACCTTCAGCACATCATCGCGCAGGATCTCCTCCATAAGGATCCGTCTCCCTGTCTTATCCGCAGAACTTAAGAGGAGCGCGGTCCCCGGGAGATGATAATTCTGCCCCTCCATATTAAAGATCTCATGCTCGGCATCAAAAGAGAAATCTGTCACATTCTCCCTTACCCATGCGGCATCGGAGACTATGAGCGAATTGAGATGCTTGGACTGCCTTAAGAATGTGGCATCCACCACGTCACCGGGCTTTAAGAGCGCCGTTGAAATGGGTCTCTCATAGCGGTCATATACCATGGAGGTGTTGTCGGAAGAGAGCGTATAATATCTTCCGAGTTCATGCTGGCACAGGGTCACTGTGGAAGCATCCGTATTGACAGTGCGCACCACCGCCGTATCTGTCGAATCATATTTATGAAGAAGTGAGATCACGGCAGTATCATCCGTGCCCGCAGATGCTGCGTCCGCGGCGGATACCGCGATGCCGTCACATGCAAGTGCCGAAATGAACACCGCCGCCGCGGTACATATTCCGCATATTATCCTCAAAATCCCCTGTCCGGATACCTTCATATGATCTCCTTGCTAAAGTCTCTCAAGCAGCTCCTCTTTCGTGTTCAGGGACGGATCCTCAATCACACGCCCAAGCAGCCGTTCAAGCTTCTCGCCTACCATGGGCCCGGGTTCTACCCCCGCCGCGATGAGGTCGCTCCCCGTCACGGCAAGATCCCTGATCTCCACAGGCTCTCCCGCCGCCTCGATGCGCGCCCACTCCGCGCGGACCTCGCGTAGCCTTGTGAGCTTTTCCTTCTGCAGATACTCACTCTGCCCCATCACATCTGCATACATCACGTCGAACAAGAGCGGCAGATCCTCTCTGCCCACCTTTGCCGCGGTTTTTCTTACGGAGACCGGATCGCTCTCAGGCCGCAGGTCATGCCAGGTTATCAGGTTCTTCACTCTGGCGATGGTCCTGTTGTCCTCCTTTAAGCGTCTTAAGATCTCCCCCGCCATTTCTGCGCTTTTCTTCGGATGTCCCCTGAAGTGATCGATGCCCTCCGCATCTGTGGTCTTCATCAGGGGTTTTGCAATATCATGCAAAAGCACGGCAAGCCTTATTATCCGGTCTCTCTCCGAGGCGCAAAGAGCCGCTATGGTGTGTTCGCCAACAGTATATCTGTGATGGGGATTGTTCTGGGCCGTCTCCATCATACTGTCGAACTCCGGCAAAAAAACCGCTGTAAGACCCAGTCTGCTGAGTTCTCTTACGCATTCCGGATGATCGGAAACGAGAAGCTTTTCAAGCTCATCCCTGATCCTCTCATATGAAACTGCAGACAGCGTGGGCGAAAGCTCCTTTATCGCATCCGCGGTATCGCCGTCAATTTCATATCCAAGCTGCGCCGAAAACCTCACCGCCCGCATCATCCTGAGCGCGTCCTCGCCGAATCTGCTCCCGGGATCCCCGACTGCGCGGATGACCCTGTTTTCCATATCCGCCATACCGCCGAAGAGATCCACAACGCCGCTCTCCTCGCTGTATGCCATGGCATTGACGGTGAAATCCCTTCTCTTTAAATCCTCCGAAAGATCCGGGGAAAAACTGACCTCATCGGGATGCCTGTGATCCGTATACACCCCGTCCGTGCGAAAGGTGGTCACCTCGTACTTCCCGTCCTTCATGAGCACGGTCACCGTACCATGTTTTATCCCGGTGTCGACTGTCTTGTGGAAAACAGCTTTTACCTGTTCCGGTCTTGCGGCCGTTGTAATATCCCAGTCCGCAGGGGTCTTTCCGAGAAGGCTGTCACGGACGCAGCCGCCCACGATATACGCCTCATGTCCGGAGTCACGCAGGGCGCGAAGTATCTGCTCCGCGCCCGCAGGTATGTCGATTATCATACGATCGGTGTTCATATAATGTCTGTCTTTTCTGTCGCCGCGGCGGCCTTCACTTTCCCGCGGCATCCCTGCATATCAGTACGACCTTCCCCACACGACCATCTTCTTTGCCGGACGGCCGCAGCAGACGCACGTATCGGCGAGTTGCTCCTGCTCGAAGGGCATGCAGCGGCTGGTCACGGAGAGTTCCTCCTTGATCTTCTCCTCGCAGGCTACATCACCGCACCACATGGCCTTTACAAAGCCCTTTGTCTCCCTGAAATCATCCTTGAACTCATCCCAGGTTTTTGCCGTATAGATCGCAGTCTCAAGGTGCTCCTTCGCTCTGGCAAGAAGTCCGGCCTGGATGTCCTTCAGGAGCTCTCCGACTGTCTCCACCACGTTCTCAAGCGGGCATTCGGTCTTTTCACTGTTGTCACGCCGCACCAGAATACACTTGCCCTCGGCCAGATCCTTGGGCCCTATCTCGATGCGAAGCGGCACGCCCCTCATCTCCTGCTCCGCAAACTTAAAGCCCGGGCTCTTGTCGGAATCATCAAGCTTTGCGGCAAAGCCGGCATTTTTGAGCGAGATGCAAAGCTTATCCGCGGCCTCGATCACCCCTTCCTTCTTCTGCTGGATCGGGATGACCATGATCTGAACCGGCGCGATCCTGGGCGGCACCACCAGTCCGGAGTCGTCCCCATGCACCATTATCATGGCTCCGATGACCCTGGTCGATAATCCCCATGAAGTCTGGAAAGGATAGTGCGGCTTGTTGTCCTGGCCGGTAAATGTGATATCAAAGGCTCTGGCAAAGCCGTCGCCGAAGTGATGGCTGGTTCCGGACTGCAGCGCGCGGCCGTCGTGCATCATGGCTTCCACGGTATATGTGGCCTCGGCACCGGCAAACTTCTCCTTGTCGGTCTTGCGGCCCTTTATTACAGGGATGGCGAGATCCTCTTCGAGGAATTTCGCATAGACCTCAAGCATCTGCTGGGTCCTCTCCTCTGCCTCCTCCCTGGTGGCGTGCATCGTATGGCCCTCCTGCCAGAGGAACTCCCTGGACCTCAGGAACGGCCTGGTCTCCTTTTCCCAGCGCACCACGGAGCACCACTGGTTATAGACCATGGGAAGATCCTTGTAGGAGTGGATCTCTCCCTTATAAAAATCGCAGAAGAGAGTCTCCGAGGTGGGGCGCACGCAGTAGCGCTCGGTCAGAGGATCCCCGCCGCCCTGGGTCACCCACGCGACCTCGGGTGCAAAGCCCTCCACGTGATCCTTCTCCTTCTGAAGGAGACTCTCGGGTATGAGAAGCGGCAGGTAGACATTTTCCACGCCCGTCGCCTTGAATCTGGCATCCAACAGTCTCTGGATATTCTCCCACAGGGCATAGCCCGCGGGCTTCAGGATTATAAAG
>JAILGA010000102.1 GCA_024697225.1 Lachnospiraceae bacterium | reverse complement strand
TGTAGAAAAAAAGAGATACACAGAGGAGCAGGCTCATCATGCGCTTGAAAAAGCGGCAATGGACCGGGGGATCTCAAAGAGAAAAGCCGCTGAATATGTACTGAGAGCATTTACGATCGAGAGCAAATAAAAAAGAGGATGCACTCCGCATCCTCTTTATTTTTCGGATCTCTCAGGCTTTCTTTCTCGTCAGCGCCTTGGCCGCCGCGAGTTCTTTTTCACCGAGTATCTGTCCCCACTGATACGGTGTATTCTGATAAACATAGTAGTTGATCCAGTTGGTGTAGAGGCAGTTGCTCGCGGAACGCCAGGTCAGAAGCGGCCTTCCGTCAGGATCGTTGTTTTCGTAATAGTTTTCAGGCATATCTATACTCAGCCCTTTTTTTAGATCTCTCCGGTATTCTTTGTCAAGTGTATCGCGGTCATATTCACTGTGACCGGTTATAAAAATGTTCTTTCCGTCATTTGAAACCATTATCGCGCTTCCTGCGATGTCGGATCTTCCGAGAACCGTAAGATCGTCACATGCCGCAATCTGATCCTCATCAACAGAGGTATATCTGCTGTGAGGGAGCATGAATATATCGTCCATACCGCGGGCGAGCGGGAGCTTTCTGTTCATGATGTGATGCTCGTATACACCCGATAGCTTTTTGGGAAGGAGTCTCTTTCTGATCCCGTAGTGATAGTAAAGCCCGGCCTGAGCTCCCCAGCAGATGTGATAGGTTGAAGTCACGTTTTCCCGGGACCAGGCAAATACCTCACAGAGCTCATTCCAGTAATCCACCTCCTCGAATTCCATCTGTTCTACGGGAGCTCCGGTTATGATCAGACCGTCATAGGAATTCTTCTCGAGCTCGCTGAAGGGGTGATAAAAGCGGTCGAGATGGTTCGGTGAAGTATTGGTGGCGTGATGACTGCTCATCTGCATAAATGAGACATCGATCTGCAGAGGTGTGTTTGAAAGGCAGCGAAGGAGATGAAGCTCCGTATCCTCTTTGAGGGGCATCAGATTCAGAATGCAGACATCCAGAGGACGGATGTCCTGGTGCAGAGCTCTGTTCTCATCAACAACAAAGATGTTTTCCTTTTCAAGCACACTCCTTGCAGGGAGGTCATTTTTTACTTTGATGGGCATATCTTGTAATATCCTTTCTGATGTTTTTTTAGGTCAGTATGTTACGATCCGGTAATTTTTGTTTACTGCGATCGCTTCGATTGATAGTAATGCTTCGCAGAAAGCAATTATTCCGGCAGAGCTATCATGGCTCTCAGTTCCTCCTCGGATATGATGCGGATCCCGAGCTCCTGTGCCTTTGTAAGTTTTGAACCTGCGGCCTCACCGGCGAGAAGAAGGGTGGTCTTTTTGCTGACGCTGCCGGTCACCTTGCCGCCGTTTGCAGTGACAAGCTCTTCGGCTTCCTTTCTTCCGAGGGTTGGAAGAGTACCTGTGATGACTATCGTCTCGCCCTGCAGCGCACCGGAAACCGGGGCTTTCTTTTCAGCTTTCATGTTGAGCCCCATGTCTCTGAGATCCCTGAGAAGCCTTTGGTTGTTTTCATCATCGAAGAATGACCGGATGTCTTCCGCGGTGGTATCACCTATATCCTGGATGGCGACCAGCTCGTCTTTTGAGGCTTCCATTAAGGTAAAGATGTCATCATATACAGACATCAGTGAAACAGCGGTTCTTGCTCCGACACCGCGTATCGCGAGACCGGTCAGAAGACGGGCAGGGTCGTTTGCTTTGGATTTTTCGATCTCGGCAAGTACTTTGTCGGTGTTTTTTTCCTTTCCGATGATGCCGGCGTTTATCAGTTCTTCGCGTCTGTCCTTAAGTCTGTAGATATCCGCAATGCTCTTAAGGAAGCCTGCGTCTGCCAGCGCCTCTACTATGGTTTCGCCCAGTCCCATAATGTTCATTGCGTCTCTCGATGCAAAGTATGAAAGAGTGCGCACAAGCTGTGCGGGGCAGGCCGAGTTGATGCATCTTATATCGGCGGTATCAGGTTCGCGCACGAGCATCCCGCCGCAGGCCGGGCAGATGAGGGGCGCCAGAAACACACGCTCAGGTTCTTTTACGCAGCCGTTCAGTCTGGGAATGATCTCACCGCTTTTGTAGAGCTTGTACCAGCCTCCGACACCTATCTTCATGTCGGTAATGTAGTCTATGTTGTGCAGTGTCGCTCTTGACACGCTCGTACCGCAGAGCCATGCGGGTTTTCCGGTGTCCTTGTCATGGAATATGCCTGTAAAGGTGAGCTTTCCGGTGCGGCCTACATCAACTGAGATCTCGTCCATCTCTACGATTTTTTCCTCAGGAGGATACTTATAGGCTATATGGCCGGATGAGTATTTGCTTCCTGCGGGAAATTCGTTCCGCCATGGGATGTGGTCGATCTTTACGACTGCGCCGTCAAGATCAAAAGGCAGATCGCCTCGGGAGCTTCCGATCTCGCCTATCGCAGCTATGACCTCACTGTCCGTGGTGCAGTAAATATGCTTCACAACGGGAATGCCGGCAGCTTCAAGGATATCAAGAGACTTACAGTGATCCGACATGAGTTCTGAAGGGCCGTCCTGAACATTAAAAATAAACATTGAGAGCCCGCGCTTTTCGGTGATCGAAGGATCCAGCTGTCTCAAGGTTCCGGCCGCGAGATTTCTCGGATTTGCGGAAAGCTTTCCGCCTGCTTTTTCCTGCTCCCCGTTAAAACGGTCAAAGGCTTCCCTTGTCATGTAGACTTCGCCACGAAGCTCCAGCATGTCATAGGGCAGGTCTATCGTCTGCTTTACATCAGGGATAACCAGAGCATTGGCGGTTACATCTTCACCGATGCGGCCGTCGCCTCTTGTCTCTGCGAGGGTCAGGTGAAGCTTCCCGTCTTCTCCTGCGTTATACCTGAGAGTCATTGAGAGGCCGTCGATCTTGGCCTCCACGGAAAAACCGCTGCCCGGATGCTTTTCATGTACGCGGCTGACAAAGGCGGAAACGGATCCTGTGTCAAAGACATCCTCGATGGAGAGCATGGGAACTCTGTGAGTGACTTTGACACCGGCCTCTCTCTTTGCACTTCCGCCGATCTTCTGCGTGGGGGAGAGGGGCGTGACCCACTCGGGATGCTCGCGTTCGGCCTGCTTTAAGTCTCTCATAAGGGCGTCGTATTCGGCGTCCGTGATCTCCGGGGCGTCATCGTCATAGTAGAGCTTCATATGATGATCGATGGTCTCGATCAGTTTGTCGTAGGCTTGTTTATCCATGTTTTTTTGTTTTCGTGATATCAGTGATGTACCTCTTTGCCGTGCTTCCGTTATCTGAGTTACATAAGGGAAAACGCGACAAAGAGGTACGCCTCTTGTCATACTTGTGTTTTAATGATCAGTGTTTTGTCACACCTTCGATGCCTACAAGCTCGTCAATGGCACCGACAAGAGAACCGATCTCAGGCTTTGTGAGCTGTCTGTCCGCACCGAGACTCTCACCTTTCTTGCGCATCTCTTCGTTGATGAGAGAAGAGAAGATGACGACCGGGATCATGGATGTCGCCGGATCGTCTTTGATGAGCTTGGTGAAGCGGTGTCCGTCCATCTGAGGCATCTCGATGTCAGTGATGATGCACTGTACCTTCTGTGTGAGAGTACCTTCATCGAGACACTTTCTTACATAGTCATATGCGAGTTTTCCGTTCTCAAAGTGGTTTACATTGGTGTATCCTGCCTTGTCAAGAGAAGCGACTATCATCTTGTTGAGCATTTTGGAATCCTCGGCAAGAACGATAGGCACCTCATTTCTGGGCCTGGGTCCCATGGCCGTGACATCATCGACCTTAAGTCCGGTGGCCGGGTTGATATCGGTGACGATCTTTTCAAAGTCGAGGATGATGATGAGCCTCGAATCGATCTTAATGATACCGGTGGAAACACTGGCCTCGTTGTTGGAAATGGCCTCATTGGGCTTTATTATATCACTCCAGGATACACGATGAATACCTGAAACGTAGTCCACATGGAAAGCTATATCAAGCTTGTTGAAATTAGTCACTATGAAAAGTCCGCCGGGCTCCGAAACACCGCGCTGCAGGCAGTTTCTGAGGTCGATCGCCGTGATCATCACATCTCTCGGCATGAATATTCCCTCTATGCTGGGATGTGCGTTGGGGATGGGAGTGACAGGCTGATACTGGATTATTTCCTTGATCTTGGCTACATTGATGCCATAGAAGTGATCATCAACCTTGAATTCAAGTATTTCAAGCTCATTAGTGCCGGAATCAAGAAGTATCTTTGTATCCATTGTTACCTCCGTCCTGATAAGAATACGATAGTGACTATGTAATGATACAATAATTTCCTCATAAGGTCAATTTGTTTTCGTTTAACTTGACTTTTTAAGGGAAAAGCCCAAAAAAATAAATTTCCGAAGGTCAGGTCGATGTTGAAAAAACCGCCAAAGTATAGTAAAATAGACGCGTGGACCCATGGAAACCCTCACAGTAAATCCGGCAGAAGGAGGAGCGGAAATGAGCCTTGAGCAAAGGACAGAAGGATCTGAAGACAAAACTACACCCGCAACAAAAAGAAAAACCAAGAGAACACGTGAGCTCATTGAAGAAAATGAGCGGCAGAAGGAAACGCTGAAGAAGCAACATGAGGGACTTTTGGGCGAGCTTGAGGAACACCGGGCCGAACAGAAGAAACTGGGCGAACGAAAGGCGATCGGCATGACCGTATCCCACAAGAAATTCGGTGCGGGTACGGTGACAAAAGAAGACGGTAAATACATCGAAGTCACATTCACTCCGAACGGCGGATCAAAGCTTGTAAAGACATTTGTCCTGCCCGGAGCCATCGCAGGCGGCTTCCTTGTGCCCGATGATGATTCGGCTGTTGAGTATTACAAGAAGAGCGCCGCAATATATGAGAGAATCATGAAAACCGATCTTCAGCTTCGTTCCAACGGCTTCGCAACAGAGCGCGTCGAGGAGCAGCTGGAGAAGCTGGCGGAAATGGCTTAGATATCAGGCTCCTTTTTCGATCTTGTCATTTTCTTCTCTGGCGGTTGACAGCATCAGCTTGATGCGGTTTAACTGATTGACTTCACTTGCGCCGGGGTCGTAATCTATAGCGACGATGTTCGCGCCTTTGTATTTTGCACGCAGTGCCTTTATTACGCCCTTTCCGACCACGTGGTTGGGGAGGCAGCCGAAGGGCTGCGTGCAAACTATGTTTTTGGCACCGCTCTTTATCAGTTCTACCATCTCACCGGTAAGGAACCATCCCTCGCCTGTCTGATTTCCGATAGAGACGATCTCTGAAGCGTAATCAACAAGCTTATAGATACTTGTGGGCGGCTCGAAGTGTACGCTGTCAGCAAGTGCTTTTGTTGCAGCGCCGCGCAGCAGCTCAAGTGCAGAAATCCCTGCACGGCAGAAAAGTGCAGTCTTTTTGCTGGTTCCGAGTTCCTTTGCCTTGTAGATCTGATTGTAGAAACAATAGAGCATAAAGTCGAGAAGATCCGGAACGACGGCCTCCGCACCCTCGCTTTCAAGGAGATCTACGAGATGATTGTTCGCGGCAGGCGCGAATTTGACGAGGATCTCGCCTACTACGCCTACTCTGGGTTTTCTGCTTTCGCTGATCGGTATCACATCGAAGTCTCTCACGATATCGCGGCACATGTGCCTGAAGGTGATAAAGCTCATGTGATCCGAACTCACGAAGTCACAGCATTTTTTCAGCCACTTCCGGTGAACCTCCTCAACGGAGCCCGGGGTGAGTTCATATGGACGCATGCGGTAGACGCAGCGCATGAAGATATCGCCGAAGACAGCCGCATAGGCGGCGCGGTGAAGAAGAGGGATGTTCATGTGGAATCCGGGGTTGGACTCAAGCTTGGAGAGATTGACCGAAACCACAGGTATCTGTTCCATGCCGGCTTTTCTGAGCGCTCTTCTGATGAAACCCACATAGTTGGTCGCTCTGCATCCGCCGCCTGTCTGGCTCATGATTACAGCGGTGCGGTTGAGGTCGTATTTTCCGGATGAGAGCTCGTCCATTATCTGACCGACGACCCAGAGAGAGGGGTAGCAGGCATCGTTATTGACATATTTGAGCCCCATGTCAACGGCATGTCTGTTATCGTTCTGCATGACGATAAGATTGTAGCCGCAGGCTCTGAGCGCAGCCTCCAAAACGTCAAAGTGGATCGGCGACATCTGGGGACAAAGGAGGGTATAGCCGTCCTTCCGCATCTCTTCGGTGAAAAGCTTTCTCTCAATGTTGGTCGGCCTGATCGTGCGGACTTTTTTCTGTTTTTTCCTGACCCGGATCGCGGCGAGAAGGGATCTCACTCTTATGCGGGCTGAGCCCAGGTTGTTGACTTCGTCGATCTTCAGGCAGGTGTAGATCTTGTCCGAGCCTGAAAGGATGTCCGCGACCTGATCAGTAGTCACCGCATCAAGTCCGCAGCCGAAGGAGTTCAGCTGTATGAGATCGATGTCGTCCCTCGTGCGCACAAAACTTGCGGCTGCATAGAGTCTTGAGTGATACATCCACTGGTCGGAGACGATGAGCGGTCTGTCCGGTTTGCCAAGGTGTGAGACGCTGTCCTCTGTAAGTACGGCGACGCCGTATGAACAGATCATGTCCGGTATGCCGTGATTGATCTCGGGATCCAGATGATAAGGACGACCCGCAAGGACAATGCCATGTTTGCCGTGTTCCTCGATCCAGGCGAGAGTCTCTTCACCCTTGCGGCATATCTCTTCCCTGGTATTTTTAAGTTCCTCCCAGCCAGCTCTTGCCGCATCGATGATCTCTTCGGCAGGAATAAATTTAAATTCATCCACAAGAGCCTCGGTAGCGCTCTTAAGATCCGAAAATGAAATGAAGGGATTTCTGAACTCGCATTCTCTGTTGACTATTTTTTCTACATTATTCCTGATGTTCTCGGGGTATGAGGTGACAATGGGGCAGTTGTAGTGGTTTGTGGCGCCCGGAACCTCATCTCTTTCGTAGAACAGCGAAGGATAGAAAATAAAATCAACGCCTTTTTTCATCAGCCATTCGATATGGCCATGTGACAGCTTTGCCGGATAGCACTCGGATTCGCTGGGGATGGATTCGATGCCCAGCTCATAGATCTCATGAGTGGATCTGGGCGACAGAACTATCCTGTAGCCGAGCTTTTCAAAGAACACCGCCCAGAACGGGTAGTCCTCGTACATGTTCAGAACACGCGGTATGCCCACAGTGCCTCTTGTTGCCTTGTCGGCGGAAAGCGGTGCATAGTCAAAGATGCGCTTAAGTTTCCACTCAAAAAGATTGGGCACGCCGTCGGCGTTTTTCTGTCTGCCGAGTCCGCGCTCGCAGCGGTTTCCCGAGATGTATTGACGACCACCCGTAAATTTATTGACGGTAAGACGGCAATGATTGGTGCAGCCCTGACAGGTGGTCATGCTGGTTTTGTATTCCAGGGCTTCTATGTCGCTATAACTTAACATGGAAGTGACATAGGATTCATCCTCGAGAAAGCGGTCTCTCGCGATGAGAGCTGCACCGAATGCGCCCATGATGCCTGCGATGTCGGGGCGGATGGCGTCTGCGCCTGAGATCTTTTCAAAAGCTCTTAGAACCGCGTCGTTGTAGAAGGTTCCGCCCTGGACAACTATGTTTTTTCCGAGTTCTTTTGCATCGGAGACCTTAATGACCTTGAAGAGTGCATTTTTGATAACGGAATAGGCGAGACCGGCTGAGATGTCCGATACGTCGGCGCCTTCCTTCTGGGCCTGCTTGACTCTGGAATTCATAAAGACAGTGCAGCGCGTGCCCAGATCCACAGGATTTTCGGCATACAGAGCCACCCGTGCGAACTCCTGTACCGTATGATCGAGGGAGTTTGCAAAGGTCTCGATAAATGAGCCGCAGCCGGAGGAGCAGGCCTCATTTAACTGGACGCTGTCGACGGAGCCGTTCTTTATTCTGATGCATTTCATGTCCTGACCGCCGATGTCCAGTATGCAGTCGACATCTTTGTCAAAGAAGGATGCGGCGGTGTAATGAGCTATTGTCTCGACCTCGCCGTCATCGAGCAGAAGCGCGGATTTGAGCAGGGCTTCGCCGTAACCGGTGGAACATGAACGGACGATCTTTACGTCGTCCGGCATGAGACTGTAGATCTCTTTTAAGGATTCGAGCGCCGTTGCAAGGGGAGATCCGTTGTTTCCGGCATAAAACGAATAGAGAAGATCGCCGTCCTTCGATATCAGCGCGCATTTGGTCGTAGTGGAACCGGCATCTATGCCAAGAAACGCCTCACCTTTATAATTGCTTAGTTTTGCCGTTTTTACGCGGTATTTGCTCTGCCTTTCCCTGAAGGCATTATATTCTTTTTCGTCGGCAAAAAGAGGCTCCATACGTGCAACTTCGGCCGTGAGCTGAATTGGTGAATCGAGCTTTTTCTCCAGATCGGCGAGTGATCTTGGAATGTTGTCCGCGGAGTCCTTTGCTGCATGCATTGCTGAGCCGATTGCGGCAAAAAGATGAGAGTTTTCTGCCGATATGGCGTGCTCGTCGTCGAGCTTCAGGGTTCTTATGAAGGCAGCCTTCAGTTCGGGCAGAAAGTGAAGCGGACCGCCGAGAAATGCCACATGACCGCGTATGGGTTTGCCGCAGGCGAGGCCTGATATGGTCTGATTGACGACAGCCTGGAAGATTGACGCTGCGAGATCCTCTCTGGTCGCACCCTCGTTGATGAGGGGCTGTATGTCGGATTTGGCAAAGACGCCGCAGCGGGCAGCTATAGTATAGAGAGATGAATATCTCGAAGCAAGGTCGTTAAGTCCCGAGGCGTCCGTCTGGAGAAGGGACGCCATCTGATCGATGAAGGATCCGGTGCCGCCCGCACAGATGCCGTTCATGCGCTGTTCCACGTTGCCGTCCTCGAAGTAGATGATCTTGGCATCCTCGCCGCCGAGCTCTATGGCCACATCGGTTTTGGGCGCAAGAAGCTTCAGTGCCGATGACACAGCAACGACTTCCTGTGTGAAGGGTATGTCAAGGGCTTTGGCCAGAGTCAGGCCGCCCGATCCGGTTATCATGGGGCAGACTTCGATGTCGTCCACTTTGGCACGTGCTTCCTCCACAAGGGCGTGGAGAGTTTCCCTGATATTGGCAAAGTGACGCCTGTAGTCCGCAAAGAGAAGGTTGTTTTCAGAGTCAAGCAGGGCCACCTTTACGGTTGTGGAGCCTATGTCTATTCCGAGAGTGTATTGTGCTGTCATGGTTGCCTTTCTGTGTTGTAATAATAAATTGCGGTATTGGCGACGGTCGGATTGTAATCCTCCGCCCGCTCGCAGGTGCGCCAGGCACTCCGATCAGCCTCCTTCGGAGTCTGCCCGGAGTGGCGCACAATGACTCGCGGCTCGGAGGACCACAATCTGACCGTCGGATGTACATCCTGCAGATTGAAGGATTTTAATCTGACCGTCGGATGTACATCCTGCAGATTGAAGGATCCTTATCTGATTGTTGAATATTCTATGCCTTGATGCATGGTATGCTATAATAACACTAAAATTCATTTTGAGCCAAGATATTTTATATTCTTTTTCTTTATTCTTCCAATCAAAAGTGATATCATATCTTGGCTCAAAATGAATTTTATTGTTATTATAGCATACCATGCATCAAGGCATAGAATATTCAACAATCAGATAAGGATCCTTCAATCTGCAGGATGTACATCCGACGGTCAGATTAAAATCCTTCAATCTGCAGGATGTA
>JAILGA010000077.1 GCA_024697225.1 Lachnospiraceae bacterium | reverse complement strand
AACATCGCAAATAGTCTGAAAAGCAACATTCAGGCGCAAAGTCATATTTATAATCATTTCCTTGCGGAATATGCACCGAAGGAAATCACGCGTGCCGATTCTCATAAAAAAGATGAGCTGCGCGGTATTTATAATTCAATCGTCAAGCTCAGCAAGGAATCCCCTCTTTATCTTCTGACGAATGATTCTTCCATCGAGGCCGATGCAATCGGCATCAAGGAGAGTGCGCGCTCGCTTCAGGGCACTATAGCCAATCTTGAAGATGAGTCGTCCGATTCCATGATCGCCAGGAAGTCCGCGTTTACAACCGATGATTCGATAGTCAAGGCTTCTTTCATAGGCAGGCATGACGCCGAGGAGATACCGGAGTTCAGCATAGACGTCGAGAATCTCGCGACCCAGCAGAAGAATACCGGAAATTACCTGCCGCAGGATACGGCCACTCTCAGGAGCGGCGCATATTCATTCAATGTGCGCGTGAACGATCTGAGTTACGAATTCCAATACAGCGTCAGAAGCGGCGATACCAATCAGGACATACAGGAGCGTCTGGAGCGTCTGATCAACAGATCAAACATCGGTCTGTCCGCCGAGATCCTCACTAATGATGCAGGTGAGACCGCCCTTTCCATAACCTCAGACGACTTCGGTCTGCCTGCGGGAAAGGCTGCAAGATTCGGATTCACCGAGCATCCCGGTTCAGATATGATGATAGGCACCGTGGATTATCTGGGACTCGACAAGACCGAGATCGCCGCGAAAAATGCCACATTCTATCTGGACGGAAACGAGCGCTCTTCGACATCCAACCACTTCACCGTGGCACAGATGTACGAGCTGCAGCTGTTAAGGGCGAAAGACGAGGGCGAGCCTCCTGTCACGGTGGGCGTCAAAGATGACAACGCTTCCATGATCGACAGGACCAAGGAGCTCATAGGAAGCTATAATTCTTTCCTTGACAGCATAAAGTCCTTCCGGAATGCGCATTTCAAGGGAACAAGGATCACCAATGAGGTGACTGCGATCGCAAAGCAGTATCACAGCGGGATGGAGGCGCTTGGTCTTTCGCTCACCGCTGACGGACACATAGATATCGACTCCGAGAAGCTCGGAAACTCGGCAACGAATCCCGACCAGTCCGAGCGCGGGGATTTCCGGCCGGTGAAGGATTTTGCAAATGCTCTTCAGCAAAAGATGGATGCCATTGTGCTTGATCCCATGCACTACATAGAACGGCCTGTGGTGGCATACAAAAATCCGGGCCACGGTTTTTCGAACCCCTATATAACCAGTGAATATTCGGGAATGATGTTCAACGGATACTGTTAAAAAACCCGGGCGGGTGCCCGGGTTTTTTGTTTTACATACCAGCTATTTTTTGTTATCTTCAAGCGCTGTAAGTATGACCTGATCCATATTGTAATATCTGTAAGTGCCGAGGCGGCCGCCGAAGTGCACGCCCGGAAGCTTATCAGCCAGCGCGCGGTACTCCTTGTACAGAGCGTTGTTTTTGTCATCATTTACAGGATAGTATGCCTCTTTGTCGGGCGTCCAGTCCTGCGGGTATTCGCGGGTGACTATGGTCCCGTGTATCATCTGCGACGGATCTGCCGACTGGCCGCCTGCCCCGCCGTCTTTTCTTCCAAAGACAAAATGTTTATGCTCGATACTGCGGGTGTAGGGAACATCCAGTGTCGTATAGTTTACGACAGCATTCCCCTGATAGTTGTCGACATCCGGATACTCATCCGTCTCAAACCTGAGCGACCTGTATTCCAGCGTTCCGAGGCGCCTTCCGAAAAACTCGTCGATCATGCCGGTATAAATGATCTGTGATGCGGTGTCTCCGCTCTTTAACAGGAACTCTTCGCCCTCGCCTCTCGCAGGAAGCCCGTTTTCATCGGTCTCCACGAAATCCCTGTATTCCACGGAAAGCCTGACTTCTATCTCACCGGACAACTCCTTTGCATCCAAAAGTGCCTGCGCAAGTGCGGTATATCCGTTCACCGGTATGCCCTGCCTGGGATCATCAAAGTAATTGTTGTCATAGGTAAACCGAAGGGGCACGCGCTTCAGGATAAACGCGGGAAGCTCGGTACAGGGGCGTCCCCACTGCTTCTCGGTATATTCTTTGATCAGTTTCTCGTATATATCGCGGCCCGCCATGGACAGTGCCTGCTCCTCAAGGTTGGCAGGCTCCCCCTGGATATTTGCCTCGGATACCTGCCCTGCAATTTTGGCCTTTGCCTCGTCAGGAGTGCGAATGCCCCACAGTCTTGAAAAGGTGTTCATGTTGAAGGGAAGGTTGTAGATCTCGCCGTGGTAGTCGGCCACAGGTGAATTCACATAGTGATTGAACGCGGAAAATCTGTTCACATACGCCCAGACTGTCTCGTTTTTCGTGTGAAATATATGGGCTCCGTAGACATGCACCGGTATGTCCATGCGGTTTTCGATATAAGCATTTCCTGCGATGTGGGATC
>JAILGA010000060.1 GCA_024697225.1 Lachnospiraceae bacterium | reverse complement strand
GTTTATCTGTGTTGTGGGATATTTTACGCAATCCGGTTTCCGGGCAGTCTTACCAGACAGTTTTAGCAGGCGGCACCCTGCTGATCCTTAATCATCAGTCTTCTCCTGTTTAAGACCAGAAGCACCACTGCCGCTGCCGGCATAGCGAGAACATAAACTGCAACATACGCAAACAAGAACAGGGGTTTATCCTGAGGCCATACCGCCGAGATTATCCCGCAGTACAGGTTGCTCAGTGAATGCAGTACCATTGCCGGCCAGAGTTTCCTTGTACGGGCTGTTATAAAGCCGAACGAAAGACCCAGTACGAATGTGTAGAACACCTGTGCAGGTCCCTGCGAGATCAGATGCGGCAAAGCAAAAAACACTGCCGACAATAAGACCGCCGGCTTTGTTCCCAGCACCATAAGCCTGTCAAAGAACAGTTTTCTGAACAGTATCTCTTCTGCCGCGGGCGCGAAAACAAGAAGCAGGAAGCAGTAGAAAACCGGTCTTGCGAGTATCTGCTCTGCCGTGACTGCAGGCGTCTTGATGTCCAGGATCTTCACTATGATCCCCATGGGCATCATGGCGCTGACCGACAATCCGGACTGTATCACGAATATCTTTGCCATGTTTGCAAATCCGGGCTTCATTAAAGGCGTGCCGCTTTTGGCGGTCTTCATGCCTTTAATTACAAGATACGCGGCAGGTAATGCAACACCATACGGAATGATCATCGCATTTATTATGCTGCAGACCGTTTCCGGAAGCTTTTCTGTTATCAGCGGTTCAACCAGGAAAACCAAACCCCTGTATACACCAAACCAGACTGCCAGTGCGGCAAAAACCCTAACCGCGGTCCAAATCCTCTTCTTCGTATCCATTTTCGAGATGCTCCTTATGAAATTCACTCAAAGCATCGTTCATCTTGTCGGTACGGCCTTTCTTGACCAGATATGCGATCAGCTGCGCGATCGAGAATATTATCAGGAATACAGGCGCTATGATCAGTATGTCTTCCGGTCTCATATACCTGTTAAAAGCATAGATCCCCAACACTCCAAACCCGAAATAAAACGGTGCGAACATGAGGTTCACCAGAATGTAGGGCTTGCCATATGCCCATTTTGTTCCGGACACGTATATCTTTAATGCAGTCAGGAAGAACAGCATGAAGAATATGAAAAGCAGTCTTCCTATCACTTCAGGATAGATGAGCTCCCCGAACAAAGCCGTGATCCCGGCAAGCAAAACGACGCTGGACGAGAATACGACCGTCATCAGGAAGAATGATCTTTTAAAAGCCTGTTTCAGTCTCCTGCTGTCCATATCAGGCTTCCTCCTTTATTCCGATCGCTCTCTTCAGATCCCCGACGAATCCCCTTGAGACGATAACCGTCTCGCCGTTTGCAAGAAGGAGCCTCAGCTTCCTTCCCTCGTCCGGAGATATCTTCCTTACGGCGTTCAGATTGACGATCCCCGACTTGGAGATCCTGACAAAGCCCTTTGCCCTGCACAGCTCCTCAAGTTCATAAAGAGTGTTCCTTATCTTATAGACTGACGCTGAGGTGTACGCGAAAACATACCTGTCCACTGCCTCGAAATACAGTATCTTCACAAAAGAGACCGGCACGCTGTCGCCGTTGTCCTTGAATCCGATCAGCCTGTCATGTGCACTGTTGACCGCACTTATCAGGTTCTCGACTTCGCCGTCCCTTTCCTTATATCTGATCTCGACTTCAGTCTCATTAAGATCCGTCTTCTCTTTTAGGATCAATCTCACTTTTTTGCCTCCGTGAGCCAACTATCCTTCATATTTCATCCTGCTTCAAGCAGATCATGCATAAGGTGTACATTTCAGCGGATAAGTTGCCGAATGAGACTATTATACCCTTTGCTCCCCCACCGGCTGCAAACAAAACCGGTCTTATCTGATGCCTCCGCTCAATGAAAACAAAGGCCTAAAACCGCCTAATGTAAAAAATATTACCTGGAAATGGATTTTAGGTAATGTTTTTTCGGGACGGCAAAAGAAAACCAACAAATACCGGCATAACCCGGGGCTTACATAAAACTCAGAGTATGTCTATATATTCTCCCGCAAGCGCTTTGTTCATGCTCCTTACTGCGCAGAACTTGCCGCACATCGAGCAGGAATCCTCGTACTCCGGAGACCTGTCATCACGGATCGATCTCGCCGTCACGGGATCTATCGCACATGCCCACTGACCGTCCCAGTCAAACTTTCTTCTGGCTTTGGCCATCTTGTTGTCTTCGTCCATTGCGTGAGGGATCTTTTTCGCGATGTCGGCAGCGTGCGCCGCGATCCTGGAAGCGATTATGCCCTGTTTAACGTCATCTACATTCGGGAGTGCGAGGTGCTCTGCAGGAGTAACATAGCAAAGGAATGCCGCGCCTGAAGCGGCTGCGATCGCCCCTCCGATGGCTGAAGTGATGTGATCGTAACCCGGAGCAATGTCAGTAACGAGCGGTCCCAATACATAGAAAGGCGCGCCCATGCAGATGCTCTGCTGTATCTTCATGTTTGCTTCGATCTGGTCCATCGGCATGTGGCCGGGGCCTTCGACCATGACCTGAACGTCCTTCTCCCACGCGCGCTTTGTGAGCTCGCCGAGCCTTACAAGTTCCTCGATCTGGCAGACATCGCCCGCATCGTCAAGACAGCCGGGGCGGCATGCGTCACCCAAAGAAATCGTCACATCATACTCTCTGCATATATCAAGGATCTCATCGTAGTATTCGTAGAAAGTATTCTCATTTCCGGTCATGCACATCCATGCAAAGATCAGCGAGCCGCCTCTCGAAACGATATTCATCTCCCTTTTATGCTTCCTGATCTGGTCGATCGTGTGTCTTGTGATGCCGCAGTGAAGCGTTACAAAATCAACACCGTCCTCAGCATGAAGCCTTACGACATCGATAAGGTCTTTTGCGGTCAGTGTTGCCAGGTCTCTCTGATAGTGTATTACCGCATCGTAAACCGGAACGGTGCCTATCATTACGGGGCATTCCGAAGTGAGTTTCCTTCTGAAAGGGATGGTGTCGCCGTGAGAAGAGAGGTCCATTATCGCATCGGCACCCATCTCAACCGCCGCCTTTACCTTCTCCATCTCAATATTGTAGTCTTTGCAGTCGCGCGACACGCCGAGATTGACGTTTATCTTCGTCTTCAGCATCGAGCCTACACCGGCGGGTTCCAGACATTCGTGGTTTTTGTTCGCGCAGATCGCGACCTTGCCTTCGGCAACCCAGCCGCGTATCCCTTCTTCCGTCCTGTATTCCTTTGCCGCAACGGCCTTTATCTCGGGTGTGATGATCCCCTTGCGCGCTGCTTCCATCTGTGTCTTGTAATTTCTTTCCATATTATTCTCCTGTCAGTCTTTGTAATCTGTTTTTA
>JAILGA010000153.1 GCA_024697225.1 Lachnospiraceae bacterium | reverse complement strand
TCCCGGTTTTCCCTTAGATTCAGGAAACGACAGGGAAATCTGGAAATGATCTTCACTGTCGGCGGGGATGGATACGATCCTTTTTCCGGAGCCGGCCCTATACAGGACCGCGTGACGGAAAAACTGGAGTTGCAGCCTGAGTGGCATCACGAAGGGCAGGAAAACCGTATCCTCTATAGTTTTACTCTGTATAATTCAGTCGCGAAATATTACAGCTTTGCTTGGAAGTACGTAAGCGGACAGAGAACCATCCTGTTTCTTTCGATCTTTGCACAGTTTTTGAGCGTTATACTGGGCGTTGTCGCCCCGGTTTTAAGCGCAAAGATCATCGTCAACTATATGGACAGCGAGGTCAAGCGGGTCATAGCCATCGCCGTGGTCCTGCTTCTGGTGGGCGCTTTGAAGAATCTCTTCCTGGTATTAAGCAACCAAGGATACAACAAGGTTTATTGCAAAACATTGTCACATCTTGAAAGCGACCTGATTCAGAGTACGCTCCGCATAAAAAACAGCTGTCTTGACGATAGGGGAAGCGGGCTTTTCATCCAGCGCCTCACGAATGATACGTCCCGGATAGCTACGGGATTTAACCGGATCGCCGACATGATAGCGCAAACGGTAAACTATGTCGGGATCTTGATAGCCATACTGGTGAGCAGTCCTTACGGTTTTTTGTTGACGCTAATCCTACTTACGGCGGAATCACTGATGGAGATCATGCGGACGCGCCGGCTATGCGCGGACGACCGCATCTACCGTTCTGCGAACGAAAAATTCTCAGGCTTTGTCGGTGAGACCATCCGGGGGGCGAAGGACGTCAAGCTCTTAAACAGCGAGGATTCTTTTTGCAAAGAGGCTGAAGAACGCATACAGAGTGCCAACGACAAGCGTCTTTATATGCAGGGGCGCTCTTGGAAGATGAAGCTCGCCAGATGGGAACTGAGTGAAGTCGGAACCTTTCTATTCATAGTTCTCCTGGCTCTTGCCATATTATATGGCTATCAGGATGCCGCTACAGTTATCGTCATATATAACTATTTCACCAGCCTTGATGCGAGAGCAGTGACCCTGGCCGGAGAGTTCATGGAGTTTTTGAGGGACTTCAATCTGTCGGTGGAGCGGGTCTGTGCTCTTGTATTAAGCCCGGAATTCCCCAAGGAACGTTTCGGCTCGGTTGAACTTGAAAATCCGAGAGGTGAGATAACCTTTGACAAGGTCTGCTTCGGATATGCTTCCGAGATGCAGGCGGCTCCGGAGAAACAGGTCCTTAAGGATATGAGCTTTACCATCAGACCCGGAGAGATAACGGCCTTCGTTGGGAAAAGCGGCTGCGGCAAATCAACCGTCTTTAATCTGATCTGCCGTCTTTATGATCCGCTAAAGGGCAGGATCTTTCTGGATGATGTCGATATACGGACGCTGACCCGTGACTCGGTTCGGAATAACATGACCGTTGTCAGTCAATCCCCGTATATTTTCCATCTTTCCGTGCGCGAGAATCTGCGACTCGCGAAAGAAGACATGACAGAGGAAGAGATGAAGCATGTCTGCGCTCTTGCTTGCATCGATGAGGATATCGAGTCCATGCCGGAGAAATACGACACGGTGATCGGCGAGGGAGGCGTCAATCTCTCCGGCGGCCAGCGCCAGCGACTTGCCATAGCGAGAAGCCTCTTGAAGGACTATCGCGTCATATTGTTCGACGAAGCTACCTCTGCCCTTGACAACGTTACCCAGGCAAACATTCAGAAGGCCATTGACAGCATTTCCAAAGACAGGACAGTTGTGCTGATAGCCCATAGGCTTTCAACGGTCATCAATGCCGATCATATCCTGTATATGCAGGACGGAGCCATACTTGCAGAGGGTACCCATGAAGAACTGCTGAAAAGCTGCGAGCCCTACCGGCTTTTGTATCAAAAGGAACTAACACAATGAATGCAATGGAATATAATGAGGCAGAGAAACTCTTATTACAAAATGTGAAGCCTATGGGAACGGAGACTGTACCGACA
>JAILGA010000136.1 GCA_024697225.1 Lachnospiraceae bacterium | reverse complement strand
GCTGTGAAGGTCGGGAACAAAAAACTCATGATAATCCGCCCGAAGTTCGAAGAATATTTGATTAATCACAGGGCAATCTGAAGCGAAGGAAAAACTGAATAAGGTGAAAATAGAAGCTCCACTACTATTGAACTCAAATATGAGTGGCTGTATAATGGGCATATACTCATAATCAATAGTAGTGGGGTTTCTTGTGGGAAAAGATTTAAAGGGTCATAATCTTGGCAAAGGCTTGTCACAGCGCAAGGACACTGGGAAATATCAGGCAAATTATTATAATAGTGATGGCAGGCGCATTAGCAGAGAATTTGCGACATTAACCGAGGCGCGGACATGGCTTGCCGATTCAAAATACGAGGATGCCCACCATATGACGGTCGTATCTGAAAAGATGACTGTTAACGAATGGTTTGATGCATGGTCTCGCGAAAAGGCTGTTCTTGTGCGACCTAATACCATGAGGAATTACAGAGAGCGCTTTGAGAACGATATAAAGCCGGTTATTGGGAGAATGAGGATCGTAGATGTTAAGCCTATACATTGCCAGGAAGTTTTGAATAGGATGGTCGATATAGATGACCCATATGCTTATGGGACAGTAAGACAAACTCTTAATACTATGACAACTTTGTTTTGGGCGGCGTATGAGAATGATATTATAAGGAAAAGTCCTGTTACCAAGATCGGCGTTAAGATGCCTGTGACTGAGAAAAAAGAGATTGATTTCTTTTCAATAGAGGAAGAGAGACGATTTATAGAGGTGGCAAGGAATTATTGCTATTACGAACAGTATAGACTGATACTTGAACTTGGATTACGTACATCAGAACTGGTTGGCCTAACATGGAAGTGTGTTGACCTGAAAAATAGAGAAATATGTATTGAAAAAACACTGGAATACCGTTATAGTACGAAAGAATGGGCGTGGGGTCCGCCTAAGACCAAACAAGGTTTCAGGACTCTAAAATTAACGAATAAATCATATGAGATTTTGGCTGATCTTTGGAACAAACGGAAAGTGAATGAGAAAACCCCCGATGAGTTCAAAGATATAGTGTTTCTCAACAGAACGGGGTATCCGACTAAGAATAGCACATATGATTCGACGCTCGAAAAGCGCTGTAAAAAAGCAGAGATAAAGAAATTGTCGATGCATGACCTGAGACACACGATGGCTACGCGGTTTGTTGAACAATCAACGGATTATAAGAGGCTTTCTAAGATGCTTGGTCATAGCAGCATAAAGGTCACGGTCGATACTTATGTTCATGAAACCAACGAAACTGTCGAAGAAACCACTGCAAAGTTTTCAAACTATCTGGATTCCTTGTTTGACTGAAATCATTCACGTAACTTGTTATATCTTTTAGAAATAGGTAGTGGAAATGGTAGTGGAGAGAATGTTGGAAATAAAGAAAAGCCGTAAAATACGGCAGTTAGGAGAAAATATATGAAACTAGGAATCGTCGGTTTACCTAATGTGGGCAAGAGCACACTGTTCAATTCGCTGACAAAAGCGGGAGCGCAGGCGGAGAATTATCCGTTTTGCACGATAGACCCCAATGTCGGCGTCGTGGCGGTGCCGGATGAGAGGCTGAAGCTTCTTGGGGATCTCTACCACTCGAAAAAGGTGACTCCCGCCACCATAGAGTTCGTGGATATCGCGGGACTTGTGAAAGGCGCGTCTAAGGGTGAGGGCCTGGGGAATCAGTTCCTTGCCAATATCCGCGAGTGCGATGCGATAGTGCATGTTGTGCGCTGTTTCGATGATGACAATGTGGTGCATGTGGACGGCTCGGTGGATCCGGTGCGGGATATCGGGACGATCGATCTGGAACTTATCTTTGCGGATATCGAGGTGCTTGAGCGCAGGATCGCCAAGGTGGCGAAGACCGCCAGAATGGATAAGGACGCGGCAAAGGAGCACGCGCTGCTCCTTAAGATAAAGGAGAGGCTTGAGTCGGATCAGCCCGCGCGCTCTCTTATTGATGAGATCACGGACGAGGAGGAGCTTAAGCTGTTTAAGAGCTATGATCTGCTGACCGCCAAGCCAGTGATCTTTGCTGCAAATGTGAAGGATGAGGATCTTGCTGATGATGGCGCGACCAATTCCCATGTGGCGGCAGTCCGGAAGTGGGCTGAACAGAGCGGGAGCGAGGTCTTCGTCATCAGCGCGCAGACAGAAGCGGAGTTGTCTGAACTCTCCGATGAGGAAAAGGAGGAGTTCTTAAGTGATCTCGGGATCACATCCTCGGGCCTTGACAAGCTTGTGGCCGCAAGCTACAAGACACTGGGCCTCATGAGTTTCCTGACGTCGGGAGAGGACGAGACACGCGCCTGGACCATTAAGATAGGGACAAGGGCTCCGCAGGCGGCGGGTAAGATACATACCGATTTCGAGCGCGGCTTCATCAAGGCGGAAGTCATCAATTATCAGGATCTGCTCCGCGAAGGGTCGCTTTCAGCAGCAAAGGAGAAGGGGCTTGTCCGCATGGAAGGCAAGGAATATATCGTTCAGGACGGCGATGTGATACTCTTCAGATTTAATGTATGATGTGAAAGGAGTTTTGTGTGCCTGATATGATGGATGCCGCGGACATCGCGTTTCCGCATCTTGGAATATATCTGAAAAATGTTCCGAAGGAGTTTTCCGTATTCGGATATACGATCACGCTCTACGCCATTATCATTGCAGCGGGTGTGCTGCTTGCCGTAAAGACCTGCGAACTTGTGGCAAAGAAGATAGGCGAAGACGGTGAGATATACTGGGATATCTTTGTCCCTCTGGTCTTTATCTCGGTGATAGGCGCCAGAGTGTACTATGTTATCTTCTCCTGGGACAGGATCTACAAATATGATCCAATAAGCGTATTCTACATACATCAGGGCGGACTGGCCATATACGGCGGTGTGCTGACAGGTTTTGCCACGCTGGCGGTACTTGCGCGCATAAAGAAGAGATCGTTTCTTGAGATCACCGACATGATCATGTTCGGCCTGCTGGTGGGGCAATGTGTCGGAAGGTGGGGGAATTTCACCAACAGGGAAGCCTTCGGACAGTATACAGATTCTCTTTTCGCCATGCGTCTGCCGCTGGAGGCCGTGAGATCGGGTGAGATCACAGAGTCGATCGCGGAGCATTTTATCTCCGGCACCAATTATATACAGGTGCATCCCACTTTTCTGTACGAGAGCTGCTGGAATCTGGCACTGCTTGTGATAATGCTGCTGTATGTAAAGCACAGAAGATACAAGGGTGAGATGATACTCATCTACCTTGGCGGATACGGTCTGGGCAGGGCCATCATTGAGGGGTTGAGGACCGATCAGCTAAAGCTATGGGGCACGGATATCCCGGTTTCCCAGCTGCTTGGTATCTGTCTGCTTGTATTTGCGGTTGTCACGGCTGTGATCGTAAGAATCAGAATGAATTCGAGGCCGGCAGAGATTCCTGTCCGGGAAGACACTGATGTGCATAAAGATGAAGAGATCCCGGAGATTGCTGGGCTTTCTGATCAGGAAAACGTCGCCGAGCATAAGGATGAAAAAAATTTCAAAAAAGATGAAAATTCCAATTCTGAATAATCCACAACATATAGTATAAGAAGAAACAGACGCACACCAGATATTCGACAGGCGCCCGGAAAACATCTCCGGGCGCCTGTTTTGTTGCCTGAGACGGCGATTTTTTTGGATTTTTGGTCTTGAAATGTCAAAAAATATAACTTATAATCACATTTGTGTGGATTTGTGGTGATTTGTGTCATTTTTTGGTGAATGCATGCTGTACTTGGGAAGATACAACAATTCCATAGATGCCAAGGGCAGGGTGGTCATACCCGCGAAATTCCGCGACAAGCTGGGAGAAAGCTTTGTGGTGTGCGGCGGTTTTGACCACAGTCTGTTTGTATATTCCATGGAGGACTTCGAGGATTTTTCATCGAAGCTTATGGAACTTCCAAGAAGTGACGAAAAGGCAAGACTTTTCAGACAGTTCTTTCTCACCACGGCGACTGAGGTTGAGCCCGATAAGCAGGGCAGGATACTGCTTGGTGAGGATCTGATACGGTTCGCCGGTATAAAGAAGGATGTGGTGGTTGTCGGAAACGGCGAGCACATTGAAATATGGAGCAAGGAAAGGTTCCGCGACGCGGAAAGCTTCGGAGATATCGACGAACTGGCCGGAGCTCTCGCGGAATACGGACTGAGAATCTGAGCAGTTATGGAGTTCTCACATCTATCTGTTCTCAAAGAAGAGGCAGTCGATGCCCTGAACATTAAGCCGGACGGGATATATCTGGATGGGACCCTCGGCGGCGGCGGGCACAGCGAGGAGATCGCCTCGAGGCTGACGGGGAAGGGCAGGCTGATCGGCATGGATCAGGATGATGAGGCACTCGAAGCCGCGGGCGAGCGCCTGGCGCGCTTTGGCGACAGGGTGACATTTGTCAGGGACAATTTTGAAAACGCCGCGGACAGGCTTAAAGGTATGGGCATTGCCGGGCTGGACGGGGTACTGCTGGATCTGGGGGTATCATCAAGACAGTTCGACGCGCCGGAGAGAGGCTTTTCCTACCGCATGGATGCGCCGTTAGATATGCGGATGGACAGGAGACAGGAGCTCTCCGCCATGACCATAGTTAACGAGTGGTCGGAGAAGGAACTCTTTCACATACTCAGGGATTACGGTGAAGAACCCTTTGCGGCGAACATTGCAAAGCATATAGCTGCAGAGCGCGGGATCAGAAAGATCGAGACAACCTCCGATCTGAACGCGGTGATCGATGCGGCAATACCTGCCAGGGTCAGGGCAAAGGATTCGGGACATCCTGCCAGACGCACCTATCAGGCACTGAGGATCGCAACCAACAGGGAACTGGACGTGCTAAAGACCGCTTTGGATACTCTGGCGGATATGCTGAATGATGGCGGAAGATTTGCGGTGATCACCTTTCATTCTCTTGAGGACAGAATGGTGAAGCAGACCTTCAGAACCTGGGAGGATCCGTGCATTTGCCCGCCGACTTTTCCGAAGTGCGTATGCGGAAGAATATCCAGGGGAAAAGTGATAACAAGAAAACCGGTGATGCCGGGTAAGGATGAGACAGAAACTAACAGACGGGCCAGAAGTGCCAGGCTGAGAGTATTTGAAAGGAGAATGGAGACTGATGAGAGCTGATATCCCGAAGAACAGAATATATGTGGAGGGAAATACCGCACGAGTCAGAAGAGTAAGAGAGGAGCGCAGGGACAGAAAGGCGCTCAAGGTCATAAAGGGCGGAAAGGTAGCGGAGCGTCCTTCGAAGATAAGCAGCATCATGAGCCTGTTTGTCATGCTGGCGGCGCTTTTCCTTATGGCTCTAACTCTCTATTATTATGTGAGCGTACAGTCTTCACTTGAGGGAAGCGTGAGCGAGATCGCGTCGCTTGAAAAGCAGCTTGCCGCAATGAGACAGGAAAATGACGAGGCATACAGCAGAGCCAACTCGAGGATAGATCTTGAGGAGGTTAAGAGGATGGCCATTCAGGAGCTTGGTATGAAGTATGCCGATGAAGGACAGATAGTGATCTACTCCGATGAGGGAGCAGAGGATTATGTCAGGCAGTTTGACTCGATCCCGGAGGCCATGAAGTGAGATCCGGCGATAATGATAAAAACGCCGCGAATGAGCGGGGACGAAGGGGCAGGGAACGGATGCCTGCGGCTCCGCAGAAGAGAAAACCCAGCCAGTTTACGCACCACATGCAGCGCAAACTGGTTGTTATGTTTCTCTGTATCATGCTCTGTTTTATCGGGCTGGGTGCCAGACTTATAGTCATAGCAAGGGAAAACGGGGACGAGTATAAGAGGCAGGTGCTCTCACAGCAGGAATACGACTCGGTGACTCTCCCCGCGAGGAGGGGCGAGATACTTGACCGGAACGGCACGGTGCTCGCAACAAGCGAAAAGGTTTACAACGTGATCCTGGACACCAAGCTTCTTCTCCAGGCAGAACAGAAAAAGCCCGGCTGCACAGACGCCACACTTAATTCTCTTGCCAGATATTTCAAGGCAGACGCCACGGAACTTCGAAGATATGTGGCAGATAATCCAACCTCCCAGTACACCAAGGTAGCAAAGAAAGTACCGTACGATCAGATAAGCGTTTTTGAATCGCTTACGGATCCCAAGTCCGATGATTACAACGAGCTTATTAACGGTGTGTGGTTTGAGGACGAATACATAAGAAAATATCCCAATCACAGCATGGCCTGTGACGTGATAGGGTTTACCACTTCCGATTCAAGAGGACAGTATGGGCTCGAGGAATACTATAACAGCGTGCTGACCGGAAATCCCGGTAGAGAGTACGGCTACCTCGACGATAACTCGAATCTTGAGAGAACCACCATTCCGGCTCAGGACGGCAATTCGATAGTTTCAACCATAGACGGAAACATCCAGTCGATCATCGAGAAATACCTCAAGGAATTCAATGAAGAGTACAAAAACGCAGCCCGCATAGGAAACGGAGCACAAAATACCGGCTGCATCCTCATGGAGGTGGATACGGGCAATGTACTGGGAATGGCCAGCTATCCGAACTACGATCTCAATGATCCCAGAAATACGGATGCTCTTATAGGGATGGCAAGGGTTGACGAGAAGGGCAATCTCCTGAAGAATGAATACGGCAGAAAAACCTGGGAGGCGATCACCGAGGAATCCCTTGCAGAACTCGAAGCGGATAACGAACTTCTGTATCAGAATTACAATGCATTGTGGAAGAATTTTTGCATCGCGGATACCTATGAACCGGGCTCTGTCGCCAAGCCTTTCACGGTCGCGACAGGCCTTGAATCCGGCTCCATAACCGGCAACGAGGTCTATCAGTGCAACGGTTTCCTGCATGTCGGCGATCACGATATAAAATGCCACAATGTATACGGCGATGGTCCGGTGTCCGTTACGCGCGGTATCGTGATATCCTGCAACGTTGCCATGATGCATATCGGACAGTCGATAGGATCGAATGTTTTCACAAAATATCAGAAGGCCTTCGGCTTTGGCCTTAAGACCAATATCGATCTTGCGGGCGAAGCCAGGACTGTCGGCCTCACATATACCGCAGCGCAGATGGGACCTTCCGAGCTTGCGACAAATACCTTCGGACAGGGCTTTAATGTGGATATGATAGAGATGATAGCCGCGTTCAGTTCACTCGTAAACGGCGGAAATATGTACGAACCGCACCTGGTCAGCAAGATCGTCAATTCGTCCGGAGCGACGATAAAACACATCGAACCCAGACTTCTGAGACAGACAGTTTCAAGGTCGACTTCCGACAAGATCATCGACATGTGCAACAAGGTCGTGTCCGAGGAAGAGGGCACCGGAAAAACCGCGAGACCCGCCGGCTACAGGATAGGCGGAAAGACAGGTACGGCGGAGACTCTGCCCAGAAGGAACGGTGAATATGTCGTATCCTTTATGGGGTATGCGCCTGCGGATGATCCGAAATATGCTATATATGTCGTTGTTGACAGGCCTAACGCGGGCGTGATGGGCCAGCAGGCGGATGCGAAGTACGCCACAAGGATCGTGAGAAAGGTACTCACGGAGGTTCTTCCTTACCTGAATGTCCCCATGACGGAGGAACTCTCCGAGAAGGAACAGGAGGAACTTGCAGAGCTTAGGGCCAACTCGGTCACGACTCAGGAGGGAATAATAGCCGAGGATACGGAGACGACGGTCGAAGAGGGACAGGATGGTGATGGGACAGACGCCGAAACCGCTGCCGGCGAAGGCGAAGTAAAGGAAGTGACGCCTCAGGAGTTTGCAGAGGCCACGGAACCCGTGTGGAAGACTTTTGACAGAGACAGTGAGGGATACTATATTGATCCCAATAACGGAAACCGCATCGATCCCGACACCGGCTTCGAGTACGGAGCTGATTCCCTTGGCGAGGACCAGGGGCAGGTTGCCGGTGTTGACGCAAACGGAAACAGCGTTATAGACGAATCGCAATTGGAGGAAGACTGGCCGTGACAGATATTATGTTCATGATGCAGGAGTATCCCGTGCGGGTGCTGTGCCCATTTCTCGCGGCATGGCTCTTTGCACTTTTACTGGGACGTCCCATGATACCGTTCCTGCACAGATTGAAATTTAACCAGACAGAGAGAGAAGAGGGGCTGGAATCACATAAGAAAAAGACCGGTACGCCCACAATGGGCGGTATCATCTTTATCATACCGGCAGCTGCTGTCGCTCTTGTGTACGCAGTCGTGAGCGCAGCATCCTCGGATACGGCCGAAGCGACAGCACTTGTGGCGGTGCTTATACCGACCATAGGCTTCGGAGTGGTGGGCTTTGCGGATGATTACTTAAAGGTCATAAGACACCACAATCTGGGGTTGAAGGTGTGGCAGAAATTTGCTCTTGAGTTTGTGGTGACCGCGGTCTTCTTTTTCTACATATCTTTTGCAACCGATATCTCGCTTTCGGAAATGATCATTCCTTTCAGCGGCGGACGTGTGCTGAACCTTGGAGTACTCGCGGTGCCCGCTCTGATATTCATAACGCTTGCGACAACGAACGGCACGAATCTTACGGACGGTGTTGATGCTCTGTGCGCATCTGTGACGATCCCTGTGGCTCTGTTCTTTGTCATATCCGCGATGATGACCGCAAAGCCCGCGGCACCCGCGGCAGCTGCTATGGCCGGAGCGCTTCTCGGATATCTTTTCTACAATTATCATCCTGCAAAGGTGTTTATGGGAGACACCGGATCTCTTGCTATCGGAGGGTTTGTGATAGGTATGTCGTATGCACTTGGCATGCCGCTTTTCATACCGGTTGTAGGCTTGATCTACGCAGCGGAAGTTGTGTCGGTCATCCTTCAGGTATCATATTTCAAGGCAACAAAAGGGAAAAGGATATTCCGCATGGCACCGCTGCATCATCACTATGAGAAGGGCGGCTGGTCTGAAGCTAAGGTCACGGGTGTTTTTACCGCTGTAACGCTGATAATGTGCCTCGCGGCGCTTGCGGGAATCGGACTGTAACGAGCACTGATGACTGCACGAGAAAGGACTTATGATGGCTACGGATATTAAGGACAGACAGATACTTGTTGTAGGATCGGGACTCTCGGGTGTCGGGGCCGTGCATCTTCTTAACAATGCGGGTGCCAAACCCGTGCTCCTTGATGAAAATGATAAGCTCACCGCCGATGATATAAGGGTTAAGCTTGAAGAAAGCGACAGGGATAAGACCGGAATAGTTATCGGAAAGCTGGCGGAGCTTGATCTTTCGGCATACTCTTTTGCGGCAGTTGTCCCGTCACCCGGAGTGCCGCTTGATACCCCGGCATTTGACAGGATCAGAAACGCGGGGATACCTGTGTGGAGCGAGATAGAACTGGCATACAGATTTTCGCGCGGTAGGCTCGCGGCGATCACGGGAACAAACGGCAAGACCACGACCACGACTCTTGTGGGCGAAATAGTAAAGGCTGCTTTCGGAGAGGAAAGAACAAGAGTGGTCGGCAATATCGGCTTCTCGTATGCCGCGGCAGCACCGGGCACAAATGATGACACGGTGACCGTCGCCGAGATCTCAAGCTTCCAGCTGGAGGCAGTGGAGGAGTTTCACGCGCAGGTATCGGCGATACTCAATCTCACTCCGGATCACTTAAACAGGCATCATACCATGGAAGAGTATATGCGCTGCAAGTCCAATGTCACCAACAGACAGACCGGGGACGACGTGTGCGTTCTCAATTACGATAATGAGTATACACGCGAATTCGGCGAGAAGCATTGCCCTGCAAAGGTGCTGTGGTTTTCTTCGCACGAGGCACTGCAGGAGGGTATTTTCCTTGATGGCGAGACGATCATGATGGCGAGAGGCGGTGATAAAGCGGCTCTTATGGGCACGAGAGAAATGCATCTCGTAGGGCGGTGCAACGCCGAAAACGTGATGGCCGCCATCGGCATAGCCATTTCTCTTGGAGTTTCCCTGGGAGTGATACTTGATGTTGTAAGAGCATTCCGGGCGGTCGAGCACAGGATTGAATATGTTACGACCAAAAACGGGGTGGATTATTACAATGATTCCAAGGCTACCAATCCCGACGCGGCGATACAGGGGATTGAGGCCATGAGCAGGCCGACAATACTTCTCGGTGGGGGCTATGACAAGGGCAACACCTTTGACGAGTGGATAGAAGCCTTCGGAGACAAGGTCAAGCTGTTGGTGCTGATGGGAACAACTAAGGAAAAGATAGCTGAGTGCGCAAAAACGCACGGATTCGATGCCGTTGTGCTCGTTGATTCAAAAGAGGAAGCGCTGGAACTCATAAAAAAGAATGCCGAACCCGGGGATGCGGTGCTGCTTTCTCCCGCCTGCGCCAGCTGGGACATGTTCCCCAACTATGAGGCCAGGGGAAAGTGGTTTAAGGAATTTGCGGGAGCGCTGTAACGGAGGTAATAATGGCTCACGTATCGCGAAACGCAGCTGCGCTCAACAGCGAAGAAGCGGCAAAGACCGCACAGAAAAAAGAAGCGGCAAAAGAGGCGCTGCGTGCCAGGTTTCATAAGGAGTTCTATTATGATTACAGCCTGGTGTTCATAATGATATTCATGCTGGCATTCGGACTGGTAATGCTGTTTTCCACCAGCTCCTACCAGGCCGGCATAGACTTTGACGGAGATACGACCTATTATCTGAGGCATCAGCTTTTTGCGGTCATCGCAGGTGTCGCGGTGATGCTCGGAGTGTCGTACATCCCCTACAGATTTTATCAGAACAGGACGATCATGTATCTGGCCTATGCGGTTTCATTTTTGTCCGTGTTCTTAGTTCTTACGCCTCTCGGATATTCCGCAAACGGTGCCAGAAGATGGTTCAAGGTAGCCGGCGTGTCGGTTCAGCCCGCTGAGATAGCAAAGCTTGGAATGATAGTTTTTCTGGCAGCCCTGATAAATAAGCTCGGAAAACTGGCAGCGGATAAAAAGGGCTTCTGGTTCATACTTCTTACACCGCTGCCCGTGAGTTTTGTCGTCTATGCCATTACGGACAATCTCTCCAGTGCGATAATAATACTTGGTATAGCTCTTCTGATGCTGTTTATCGCCATTCCCGACTACAAGAGATTCCTGCTCATAGGTGCGGTAATGGCTGCGATAGCGGCTCTCGCCGTCTTTGTTGCCGTACAGACCAGGGATAATCCGATGAACTACCGCTTCAGGAGAATACTCATATGGCTCGACCCCGAGGCATATGCGTCAGACAGAGGTTTCCAGACCCTGCAGGCCCTCTATGCGATCGGATCCGGCGGCATATTCGGCAAGGGACTCGGACAGAGTATGCAGAAGAGGTTCATTCCCGAGGCACAGAATGACATGATCTTTTCCATCATCTGCGAGGAGCTTGGACTGTTCGGTGCAATAGCAGTCATATTGATGTTTGTCATCCTGCTGCTCAGACTGATGATAATCGCCACAAATGCAGCGGACCGTTTCGGCGCACTTCTTGTGGTCGGTGTTATCGGACATATTTCAATACAGGTCATACTTAATCTCGCGGTCGTGACCAATACGATGCCGAATACCGGTATCACGCTTCCTTTTATCAGCTACGGCGGAAGCGCGGTCTTTTTCCAGCTTATTGAGATAGGTATCTGTATGTCCGTCGCCAGAAATATCAGGGTGGAGTAGCATGAGGTTTATCCGGCTCCACAGGAGTCTGATCATCATCATTGCAACAGTGGTCCTGCTGGTCGGTGCCGCGGGATATGCTCTGTACTATATTCTTGAAAACTATACCATTACTCATATCTATGTAGATGGCAATGAACATTATACCAATGAGGAGATCATTGATATGGTCGCCTCGTCGCGCTTCAGCAATAATTCCATCTATCTGGCGCTTCAGTACAGAAACAGATCCATCACGGATATCCCTTTTGTGGAAAGGATAGATGTGGATATTGTGTCCAAAGATACGGTGAGGATACATGTCTATGAAAAAATGATCGCGGGATATATAAAGTATCTCGGAAGGTATATGTATTTCGACAGGAACGGCATTGTCATGGAGAGCTCAACGCAGGCATATCAGGATGTTCCGATGGTGATGGGACTGGATTTTGACCATGTGGTGCTGTATGAAAAGCTTCCTGTCGAGAGGGAGGATGTTTTTGCGGAGATACTTGATATCACGCAGCTGCTAAATAAATACTCACTGAAGGCGGACAGGATATTCTTTGACAGGAACTATCACATTTATCTGTATTTTGGTGATGTCGAGGTCAGTATAGGGGACGGGTCGGGCATAGACGAGAAGATCATCCAGCTCACTTACATTCTTCCGGATCTTGTCGGAAAGAAGGGTGTCCTGAAGCTCGACGACTATACTTCGGCAACCAATAATATCACTTTTGAAGAGCGTTCATCGGACATTAGCACGGAATAACTAAAAAAGGGGTTGCCTTTTGCGAAAAAACATTCTAAAATGACTAGGTAACTTTTTTGGGGAGAAGTAAGGAGGCACACCTTGCTGGAGATTAAATCTAACGAGACAGAAAGCGGCTGCCGTATCATCGTGATCGGTGTAGGCGGCGCAGGTAACAACGCAGTCAACCGCATGGTTGACGAACAGATCTCAGGTGTCGAATTCATCGGCATCAACACCGATAAGCAGGCTCTGCAGTTATGCAAAGCCCCCAAACTATTGCAGATCGGTGAGAAACTCACGAAAGGACTTGGTGCGGGCGCAGAGCCTTCCGTAGGCCAGAAGGCGGCGGAGGAGAGCGCGGAAGAGATTTCCGCAGCGATAAAGGGCGCTGACATGGTATTCGTCACCTGCGGTATGGGCGGCGGTACGGGAACCGGAGCGGCACCTGTTGTATCCAAGATCGCCAAGGATATGGGTGTTCTGACGGTCGGTGTCGTGACTAAGCCTTTCACCTTTGAAGGAAGAACCCGCAAGACCAATGCAGAGATGGGTATCGAGAACATCAGAAATGCTGTCGATACACTCATTGTCATTCCGAATGACAAGCTTCTTCAGATAGTTGACAGAAGAAGTTCGATTCAGGATGCTCTCAAGAAGGCCGATGAGGTGCTTCAGCAGGCTGTTCAGGGCATAACTGATCTGATCAATGACACTGCGATCATCAATCTTGACTTCGCGGATGTTCAGACTACCATGAAGGATAAGGGTATTGCCCATATCGGTCTGGGTTACGGCAAGGGCGACAACAAGGCGAGCGATGCCGTGCGCATGGCGGTCGAGAGTCCGCTGCTCGAGACAAAGATCGACGGCGCGACGAACGTGATCGTCAATATCTCGGGCGATGTGACACTTATGGATGCAAGCGATGCCGCAAGCTATGTCAAGGAACTCACGGGAGACGATGTAAACATCATATTCGGTGCTTCCTATGACGAGTCCAGAAATGACACGTGCAACATCACGGTCATAGCTACGGGTATCGATGAAAAGAAGAATAAGGGCGGCCGCACCTTTAAGGCTGTTGAACCCACGCGTTCGGCACCCATAACCGTGGCTGTCAATCCTGAGCCCCAGCAGGCTGCAGAGAGCGAACCTGCACAGGAGATCTCTCAGCCCCAGGTTCAGTCTTCGACACCGCTCAGGACTGCATTTACGGCTCCCAAGGCTCCCACGGCTTCCACTATTCCGGAACAGAGCCTTAAGATCCCGGATTTCCTGAAGAGGTAATACAACAATAAGAGGTGAAATATGAAGTGTCCTTTCTGCGGAAAAGATGATACGCGCGTTATAGATTCGAGACCGGCTGACGAGAATACATCTATCCGCAGAAGGCGCGTATGTGATAATTGCAAGAAGCGTTTTACCACCTATGAAAAGGTGGAGACGATTCCTCTCATCGTGATCAAAAAGGATTCGGGGCGCGAGCAGTATAACCGCTCCAAGATCGAGAACAGCATTCTTCTCGCCTGTCATAAGAGGCCGGTCAGCGCGGCTCAGATCACCAAATGTATAGATGAGATAGAGAACGAGATCTTCAATATGGAGCAGAAGGAGATCCCGAGCAGTATCATCGGCGAGCTCGTCATCAACAAGGTGAAGGAACTCGACCAGGTGGCTTATGTGCGTTTTGCGTCCGTGTACCGCGAGTTCAAGGACGTTGAAACATTTATGGAAGAACTGAAAAAGGTTTTGAATCAGGAGGAATAAGCAATGATCGGAAGAACAGCTGCAAGGCGTGTTCTTTCTCTGATCGTTGCGTCGGTTCTGGCTGCTGCACTGTGCGGGTGCGCAGGCGGCAAGACAGCAAAGGATTCTTCCGGGATCACTATCGCGATACCTCAGGATATCGACAGCCTTGACCCCCATTATATGACGGCGGCAGGGACCAAAGAGGTGTTGTTCAATGTGTTTGAGGGGCTTGTAAAGCCCGATCAGGCAGGTGATCTCGTGCCGGCTGTCGCAGAGGACGTGACGATCTCAGAGGACGCGGCCAGGTATGATTTCACTATCAGAAAAGGCATTCTCTTTCATGACGGTTCGTCAGTAAAAGCCTCGGATGTTAAATATTCGATATTAAGGTGCGCAGAGGCAGGGATCAATGCGTCTCTTTCTGCTGTAAAAGAGATCGAGACACCGGATGACACTCATGTGAGCGTGATCCTTGAGCAGGGTGATGCAGACTTTCTCTGCAATCTGACCTGCGCGATCATTCCGGAAAGCAACAAGGAACCGGCCGTAAAGCCGATAGGCACCGGCCCCTATAAGTTTGTTTCAAGATCACCACAGGAGAATCTGATCGTCACACGCTTTGATGATTACTGGGGCACGCCTGCGGGCATAAAGGATGTAACCTTTAAGGTGGAGGCCAACGCCGATGCGGTCGTAATGGATCTTGAGGGCGGTTCCATCGATATGTATGCGAGAGTCACCAGCGCGCAGAAGGATCAGTTGTCCGACAAATTTGAGATATATACAGGTGCTATGAATCTGGTTCAGGCTCTGTATCTGAACAACGCTTACGGACCTTTTTCCGATGTCCGTGTAAGAAGGGCTCTGTGCATGCTGATGGACAGACAGGGTGTCATGAACTTTGTTTCGGACGGCGAGGGCTCTGCTATAGGAAGCAGCATGTATCCTTCATTCTCAAAGTATTTCATGCCGGAACTAAACGATCTGTATGAGACAGATGTGGAAGCGGCTAAGAGTCTGCTTGCTGAGGCTGGATATGACAGTTCATCTCCGCTGTCTTTCACGATCACTGTTCCGTCCAATTATCAGCAGCACGTGGATACAGCACAGGTGCTTGCCGAGCAGTTCGCAAAGGGCGGAGTAGAGGTTAAGATCAATTCAGTCGAGTGGAACACCTGGCTTTCTGATGTCTACAGTGCGAGAAATTATGAGGCGACCGTGGTCGGAGTTGACGCATCAACGCTCTCCGCGACGGCTCTTCTATCGAGATTCCACTCTAAGGCTGGCAATAATTTTATTAACTATAACAATCCCGACTACGACAAGGCTTACGATAAGGCGATGTCGAGCGTTGATGACAGCGTGAGGACCGAATGCTTCAAGGAGTGCGAGAGAATACTTGCTGAGGATGCGGCAAATGTGTACATTCAGGATTTGCCATGTTTTGTGGCACTGAATAAGAAGTTCACCGGCTATGTGTTTTATCCGCTCTATGTTCAGGATGTCGCTCTGTTAAAGCCTGCCGCACAGTGACGGTCAAGGTGAAGGATTGAAAAGCCCTGCGAAATATGTGATCAAAAAGTTATTGGCCGCGGCAGCAACACTTGCCGCGGTCTCTGTTCTGGTTTTTTTTGCCTTTTCGTTGATACCCGGGGATCCTGCAGTTAAGAAGCTGGGGACGCAGGCCACGCCCGAAGCGCTTGAGATGATGAGGGAAAAACTCGGGCTCACCGGTCCTCTTCCCCTGAGATATCTTAAGTGGGTATCCGGATTTATCACGGGCGATCCCGGAGTGTCCTATTCTTATGATATGCCGGTGGCCGAGCTTTTGGGTGATAAGCTTCCGGTGACCATGGCTCTCGTCTTCATGGCGTTTGTGATACTGGTCGTAATATCTGTACCTCTCTCCATTTTGCATGCGAGAAATGAGGGGAAGAGGTCCGATCGCGTGCTTCTCTTTATCGGTCAGGGCATTATGGCAGTGCCGCCTTTTTTCATGGGTATCATGCTGACCTGGTTCTTCGGCATAATTCTGAAGGTATTTGTACCGGGCGGCTATGTTTCGTATAAGACCGATCCCGCGGGTTTTCTGGCATATATGTTCTTTCCTGCGCTTGCCATAGCGCTTCCGAGGATCGCAATGACTGTAAAACTTCTCAGGGCACAGATCCTGAAGGAGGCCAGAGAGGATTATGTAAGGACTGCTTACAGCAGAGGGAATTCAACCATGGCGGTTCTGTACAGACACGTGCTGAAAAATGCGTTCATTCCCGCGCTGACGTTTCTGTCAATGAATCTCACGGACATGGTGGCCGGCAGCGTTGTCATAGAACAGGTATTCGGGATACCCGGATACGGGCGTTTTCTTCTTAACGCGATACTCGGCAGGGATTATCCGGTGGTTGAAGCCATAGTGATGGGGCTTGCTGCATTTATACTGCTTGTCAACATGACGGCGGACATATTGTACCGCCTGTTGGATCCAAGGATATAGGAGTTGGAGCATGGCGAAGTTTTTCTCACCGTTTTCAGACAGGTTCGGTAAGAGCGCGATGTTCCGCACGGGCTTTGTGATCTCGATGGCTGTGCTTGCTCTGGCTCTTGCTGGTTATGTGCATACGCCGTTTCCGCCGAATGCCATGGACGAGGGTGCAAAGCTCGCAGGCATATCAGCCGGACATCTGCTTGGCACCGATCATCTGGGCAGGGATATGCTCAGCAGACTGATGGCCGGAACGGGAATGACGCTTGCGATAGCTTTCGGCACTGTCATGACAGGTATGGCGGCCGGCGCTTTTATAGGCGCATTGTGCGGTTATTTCGGCGGTATTTTTGATGAAGTCATGATGCGCGTGATAGACACGCTTTTTGCCTTTCCGAGTATCCTGCTCGCACTGGTATTCGTAAGTGTATTCGGGAGCGGGCGTATACATGTCATGCTGGCGCTCGGCATCGCATTTATCCCGAGCTTCGCGAGAACTGTCAGGGGCGAGTTCCTGAGGGAAAAGAACAGGGATTACTGCATGAGTGCGAGACAGCACGGCATATCACATATGAGGATCATATTTTTCCATATCCTGCCAAATATTGCGGATGTCCTCATCTCATCGGCGCTTATAGGCTTTAATAACGCTGTGCTTGCTGAAGCGTCCCTGAGCTTTTTGGGTATAGGTGTACAGCCTCCGGATTCCTCTCTCGGAAGGATGCTTTCGGAGTCGCAGCAATATCTGTTCAAAGCTCCTCAGATGGCACTTCTTCCGGGAATCGTGCTGGTTTTTTCGATCCTGGGCTTTTCGCTTATGGGAGAGGGGGTGCGCAACAATGACTGACGCGCCGATCCTGTCCGTTAAGGATCTCATGATAGAATTCAATGACCACACACTTCCGGAGACTGCGGTTTTTGATTTTGACCTCACACTTAATGCGGGTGAGATAGTGGGTATCGTCGGGGAATCCGGCGCCGGGAAGAGCCTGAGCGCACTTGCAATAGCCGGACTCCTGAAGAGACACAGCATGGCCAGAAACGGAAGCATACTCTTTGAGGGAAACAACCTCTTAAACTGCGACAGGGAGATCCTGCGCGGCTTTCAGGGTGATGAGATATCAGTGGTGTTTCAGGAGCCGCTTTCGTCCCTGAATCCGGCGTACAGAGTGGGAAAGCAGGTCGAAGAGAGCTTAAGGATCCATCATCCGGAAATGTCTGCGGATGAGAGGAAGGAAAGGGCACTTGCTGCACTGGAGGACGCCGGTCTGTCCGACAGCGGGCGCGTATATAACAGTTATCCCCATGAACTCTCGGGCGGAATGAGGCAGAGAGTCATGATAGCTGCCGCGATGATAAGCGATCCCAAGATACTGATAGCCGACGAACCTACAACGGCGCTTGATGTGACGGTTCAGGCCCAGATCATCGAGCTTTTTAAGAAGATAAACAGGGAGAAGAGGTGCGCGATCCTTTTCATCTCTCACGATCTGAGTCTGGTAAAGACTCTCTGCCACAGGGTCATCGTGATGAAGGACGGCAGAATAGTCGAAGAGGGAGAAACAGAGGAAGTATTCTATAATCCGCGCGAGGATTATACAAAACAGCTCATCGGGGCGATCCCGAGGATAGGTGAAAAGAAGAAGAGCAGGGAAGCAGGAGAAACTCTGATCAGAATGTCCCGCGTGGACGCGGGCTACCGGACGGGAGTGTCCAAAAACAGCTTCAAAACGGTACTGCATGATGTCTCGCTTGAACTTAAGGCCGGTGAGATACTGGGGCTTGCGGGGGAGAGCGGGAGCGGCAAATCCACAGCGGCAAGGGCGATAATGGGAGCTCTTGAGGTGACTTCCGGTGAGATATTGAGAGCAGAGGGATATGAGCCTTACGGGAACGGGATGAGGATGATATTTCAGGATCCCTACGGCAGCCTTAATCCGGCGCATACCGTGGAATGGATATTGACGGAGGCGCTCACAGGAGGAAAGAGGCGGAAGTATCCGGGAGGTGCGTCTGCAATCAGGGAGGCCGTCCTGAATGCGCTTGATCAGGCGGAGCTTTCTGAGGAACTGCTTTCGAGAAAACCCAGAGAACTGTCGGGAGGGCAGAGACAGCGGGTTGCCATAGCCGAGGCGATAATATCCCGTCCCGGACTCATTATAGCGGATGAACCTGTTTCTGCTCTGGACGTTACCGTACAGCAGCAGATAATCGCACTTATGGAGAGACTCAGAGATGAGAAGGGGATCGCGATGCTTTTGATATCGCATGATCTGAGGGTAATATACCGCATCTGCGACAGGGTGGCCATCATGAAGGGCGGGAGGATCGTAGAGGAAGGTTCGGTTGACAGGGTTTACTCCGCGCCCGAACAGGTTTATACTAAGGAACTGCTTGCCGCGGCTCTTATGGAGACGTGACGGGAGAATATATGTGCATTCAGGAAGGAGAGACATCATGAGTAAGGCAAAGGAAAGAGACATGTCGGCGGGAAATATGGAGAAAACAGCGGTCACTGCGCTGGATATCTGCTATATCGCGGTATTTACGGCTATAATTACGGTAATGGCACAGATAAGCGTTCCGCTGCCGGGCGGAGTGCCCATGACGCTGCAGACTCTGGCTGTGCCGCTTGCCGCAATGATACTGGGAACAAAGCGCGGAACTCTTTCGGTAATTGTCTATCTGCTGCTTGGCGCGGCGGGCGTCCCTGTTTTTGCCGGCTTTGTCGGAGGAATAGGCAAGCTCTTCGGCATGACAGGAGGATTCCTGTTTTCATTCCCTCTCATGGCGCTGGCAGCCGGGCTTGGTGTGGAGCTTTCACGCAGAATTCAGGGTAATGCGCTTAAACGTTCTGTCCCCATGTGGCTCGGTCTGATAATCGGCGCTCTCATCAACTATGCGATCGGCACGGTCTGGTTCATGTTTGTGGCGGAGGCAGGGCTTATGTATTCGCTCTCAGCCTGTGTCATACCCTTCATTCCGACAGCAATACTTAAGATCATTCTCGCGGGGATACTCGGACCGATCCTTAAAAGGGCGCTTGCAAAAGCCGGGCTTCTCAGGGGTTGATATATACGCCAAACGACCGGTCATCCCATAAGGGCTGAATACTCTGTCACATTTAATACTGTTTCCCCGTCTATCTGCGCTGCGCAGGGACGGGAGAAACGGACCGTTATCTCTTTCCCGGTGAATATATCGACGATGTCCGTCCTGTTTACGTGCTCACCTTTGAAAATCGATGGAAATGCCATAAGTGCCTTCAGCTTGGAACGGCAGTGGTAGACCACAACAGTGAGCGTGTCTTTTGTGCGGTCCTGGCCGGGAGCCATCTTCATGCCGCCGCCGTAGTATTTTCCTTTCATGGTGGGCGCTATCCACACGTGATCGAATTCATGCTTTTTTCCGTCCACGGTGATCTCGGCGTGGCAGGGTTTAAAGTGGAACAGAAGGCCTTTGATCGCAATGCCCGAATAGTCTATCTTTTCCTGAGGATTCTTCTCCTTGATCTTATCCGCAACCTCACAGCAATAGCCGTCTATCCCGAAGCCCATGTTGTTGATAAAGAGCCTTTCGAGACCGTTTACGCGCACGGTGGGCAGATTGGTGATATACGGGTTGATCAGTACCTCTTCACCGGGCTGTCTGTCTATGTCCTTAAGGAAATCATTCCCGGTCCCGCATCCAAGGAGATAAATGTTATTTTTGACACCGGTATCCTTTACCGCATTGATAAAGTAATTAAGCGTGCCGTCACCGCCGACGAGGACGACCTCATCTTCAGGAGCCAGTTTTTTCAGGTATTCAGGATAATCCATGCCGACTGCATCGATCAGTTCCGTGCCCGCAGCCACCTGAGGCCTGATACCGTTGTTTGACAGGGAATTGTAGAGATAGTATTTCATGACTTGTGTCCTCCTGATTAACTGTGTGATTCTTTATTCACATGCCACTTCTTATCTTACAGCAGACCCAGCACGATCAGAAACTCTCCGATCGAGTATGTTAACATCACCAGGAAATGTGTCTTAAGGCGGCTGTCCTTCTTGAACCTGACAAAAAACAGGGAGGTGTCGGAAACGAAGAACAGGGCCGCGCCGACGGCTGTGGTCAGAGTGGGGGCAGAGGGAAAACTAGCGCATCTCAAGATGGCAAAGCAGTTCATGGTGCCGTTTATGAGAAGGTAGAAAAACATCGGATAAAAGATTTCTTTCGGGAGATGGGGCTTGAGCTTTGAGAAGATGAAAGCCACCGCCGCCGCAAAAAACAAGGCAAGGACAGGGATAAGAGGAAGCGGGATGACGGAGATATCCACATCGGGCAGGTAGCCTGCCACAAAGCATGCGTGGCCGATCATAAAGGCGATGCCGCCGGCTGTGAACCATTTGATGCCGGCGGGTATAAGCAGGACATCGCCCAGCCAGCTGAAGAAGAGGGCGAGGATTATCGCCGCGGACACGGAACTTGCCGTCAGGGCGTAAAAGCCGAGAAGGGACAGCAGGATAAAGGGCTTGGAGATGTTTCTCATCCTTCTATCCTTGCGGAGTGAGGCATAAAGATGTACGGCCGTTGAGATGATAAAGGCAGCCGCAAAAATCAGGCTCATAATACCCATGAGGTTCTAGTGTTTTCTCCTCTCGATTCCTCTCTCTTTGTAGTGCCTGTCTTTTTCTGCGTACATGTCAGCATCCGCAGTGCGTTCAAGGTCGTCGACGGATGCTTCGGGATTGGCCTTGTGAGAGGCATATCCTACCGACATCGTGACTTCATCGGTATATATCCCGTGCCATTCGGAGGCTTTCTTCATTATCTCGCCGCGCACTTTTTCGGGATCATCCGTGTGTACCACAGCCATAAACTCATCGCCGCCGGTTCTGTATACCTTTCCTTTGTTTCCGACTGACAAAGCGAGGCAGTTGGCTGCTCCCTTAATAAGTTCATCGCCCGCCACATGGCCCTTTGTGTCATTTACTCTCTTAAGCCCGTTTACGTCGATGGAGAACAGCACAAAATCATCCGAAAGAACGCTATCTCTGATCTCCCTCAGATCTTCATCATAACATCTGCGGTTGAACAGTCTTGTCATCTCGTCGGTCATAGATATCCTGATGAGATGTTCCTCCCTCCTTTTTTCTTCATCAACGTTTCTTGTGGTGTAGATGACCATATTCGGGATGTTGTCAAGGGTTGAGTCCACGGTGATGTACTGTGCGCGAAACCACCCGGAGACGATGTCTATAAAGTCCGCACTGATAAGCTTCTTCTGAGCCAGTCTTGATCTTACGGTCTTGATATTGGTAAACTGCAGGAACTCATCGAGCTGATCGGGCATTACCTGGTTTTTGATCCTCTGATTCATGAGGGTGTGCGTCTGAACGCTGAAGTCGATGCCGTGTTTTTTCTGTTCTGAGTCACGAAGCGACATTTCCGTATTATTGACAAAGTCGATAAGGTTTACATTATCATATATCTCAGCCATGGAATCGAGAATGCCCATTTTTTCTTCCATGGCTTTTTCCTGTTCCATGATCTGTCTGCGCTGATCAAAAAGACTTTTGAAATAATCAACTGTCAGTTTCCCGATTAGATATGCGGATGCGAACATTACTACCGATTCGATCGTAAAGCCGCTGATGACATTCGCAAAATATGCGTTGACGCTTTTGTGCTCTGTCCTCAGTGCCGCTTCGTACGGTGCTGTCAGCCTGGTGGTGATGAACATCAGAATGTAGTTTGATATGACAGAATAGAAGAAGAGATGCCTGTCGCAGAACAGAAGACTAAGAAGCGGGACCAGAAACCAGGTCAGGTATATGCTTACGTGTGAATAGTTCATATATGCCAGCAGCATGTTCAGAGCCGTTAATGCAAATATGCAGGTGAAGGCCTTGTCGGGATACTTTTTGAGCAGCAACAGATGGATAAGGGCCATGATGATGATCACAACGGAGATGTTTATGCATGTAAAATAAGTGATGTCTTTGAAGATACCGCCTTTGATGCCCGATGCGATGGCAGGTCCTGTCAGGACAAAGAACCACAGCGCCTTGTTGAGATAGCCGTTCACTTTGATGCGGTTTTCTTTCAAAAACGAACTATATTCTGAAATCTCGGTCTCCATTGTCTTACTTCTCCATGAATGTTTTTATGCAGCTGTGGTATTCATTTTGCTTTTGACAGCGATTCTATGGAATATTATATCACGCTTTCAGATGTATTCTCAAGATTGCCGTAGTGCAGAAGCAGGTTATGATTGCGCAGGAAGGGCGGGTTTGATATACTTTATACCCGGCGTAGTTTGTTTTTGTGTCAGGAAGAAATAAATGGATCAGAAGAAGCTTGTAATAATCTCAGATACACATGGAGATAACCGTGTCATAGATCAGGTGATCGCAAAGGAGGAACCTTTTGATTATCTGATACATTGCGGAGACTCTGAGACCAGTCTGAAACGGTATTTTGAATCGCCCGAACGCTTTACATTTCTGGCTGTACAGGGCAACTGCGATTTCAGAGGCGGCCTGCCGCTTATCATTAACGAGAGGATCATGTTCTATAATGTGCTGATCACTCACGGTCATCATGAAAATGTAAAATACGGCAATCATGATCTTTTGGAGATCGGAGAAAGAAACCGCGCGGATATCATATTGTTCGGGCATTCGCACGTTCCCGAGATTGTAAATGAAGGCAGTATATTGATGATAAATCCGGGCAGTCCTACATATCCTCATGGCGGGAGCAGGGAGAGAACGTATGCTGTGCTGACATTGACAGATGATTATGACAGAATTGCTCAGATCAGGGTTATACCGTAAACGGTAGTCAATCTGGCGGGAGCCTGCCGGACTCCCGCAAAGGTGAATTAAAGAAAATATTTGGTATTGACAATAGGGATGATAACTGATAAAGTATCTAATTGTGTTTGGACCCCTAGCTCAGTTGGTTAGAGCAGTCGGCTCATAACCGATCGGTCCCGGGTTCGAGTCCCTGGGGGTCCACTTGAGCCGCCTTAGGGCGGCTCATTTTTTAAGCAGGATTGCATGCAGCTGCTTCGGTGTTGAGGGCAGTATGATTGGCAAGTGCGGTGACGTCACTTGGTGCTTCGCACCGGCGTGCCGTCCGCGGCTTCGCCGCTTATGTCTCGTAAGATCAAGGCGGCATAGCGAGCAAGCTCGCTTGAAGCCTTGATCTTACGAGCCGCACTTGCTCATGCAACGCGGGTATGGCGGAATAGGCAGACGCAAGAGACTTAAAATCTCTCGGACTTTGTCCGTGCCGGTTCAAGTCCGGCTACCCGCATAACAGATCCCCGGAATCTTATGATTCCGGGGATCTGTTCAATTTCGGGGCTTTTTTTGTTCCGGTTTCCCGCAAACTTCCGTTTACAGCTCTACAATCACGCTGACATCCTTTTTCGATGCATCGAAGGGGATCACGTTGCCGTCTACGACCGCGCCGTCAACGGTCATCTTCTTCACGCCCTTTTCATTGCCGTTGGTCTTCACGTCGATGTGATAGGTCACGCCGCGGTACTTTCTGGTGAGCTTGAAGTCGCCGAAGTCTCCGGGGACGCAGGGATCGACGGACAGACCGGAGAGAGTGGGATAGAGACCCAGGATGTACTGGCTGACATTGACAAATGTCCATGCCGCGGTACCTGTGAGCCAGCTGTTCTTGCCCTGACCGAAGAAGTGAGCATCTTTTCCGGCTACCATCTGTGAATACACATAGGGTTCCGTGCAATGGATCTCGCTGATGTCCTCGATGAAGGCAGGACAGGTCTTCCTGTAGATCTCAAAGGCTCTGTCGCCGTGTCCGAGCACTGTCTCAGCGATGGAGACCCAGGGATTGTTGTGGCAGAAGATACCTGCGTTCTCCTTGTACCCCGGAGGGTAGGAGCTGACCTCGCCGAGTTCCAAATGATACTCGGTGTAGGCGGGCTGCAGGATCATGATACCGTACTTGGTATCAAGCTTTTCCTTGACGGAGGCAAGCGCCTTCTCGGCGAGACCTTCCTCGACACCGACGCCGGCCAGTACGCAGAAGCCCTGGGGCTCGATGAAGATCTGACCTTCCTTGCACTCTTTGGAACCGACCTTATTGCCGTGAGCGTCATAGGCGCGGACGAACCAGTCGCCGTCCCAGCCGTCCTTGAGGATCGCGGCATAGATCTTTTTTACTTCCTCGCGGGCTCTTGCGGCCTCGGCGGTATCGCCCTTGAGCTCGCAGAGCTTCGCATATTCCTCGCCGTACTTTACGAACATTCCGCCGATGAAGACCGATTCAGCAACCGGGCCCTCAGAGGGACCAAAGGTCTGGAAGCTCTCACCGGGATGCTCCGAGAAGCAGTTGAGGTTGAGGCAGTCGTTCCAGTCGGCTCTGCCGATGAGGGGCAGACCGTGGGGACCCTTGTGGTTCACAATGTAATCAAAGGAGCGTTTCAGATGCTCCATGAGAGGCTTGGCAACAGACATATCATTGTCGAAGGGCACGATCTCGTCGAGTATTGTCGCATCACCCGATTCGCGGATGTACGCACTTGTGCCCGCGATGAGCCAGAGCGGATCGTCGTTGAAGCCGGAACCGATGTCGGAATTGCCCTTCTTGGTGAGAGGTTGATACTGGTGATACGCGCTGCCGTCCTCAAACTGGGTGGATGCGATATCGATGATGCGCTCTCTTGCGCGGTCGGGGATCAGATGCACGAAACCAAGAAGATCCTGGCAGGAATCCCTGAAGCCCATTCCGCGGCCGATGCCTGACTCGTAGTATGAGGCTGAGCGGCTCATGTTGAAGGTGACCATGCACTGATACTGGTTCCAGATATTTGCCATTCTGTTGAGCTCGGGGCTGGAGGACTCCACATGATAGTAGGAGAGCAGATCCTCCCAATATGCCTGCAATGTCTTAAGCGCACTGTCAACATCTTCGGGCTTCTGATACTTTGCAAGGAGAGCGTGAGCATTCTTCTTGTTCACGACCTCATCGGTGGGAACCGTGCCGGGAGCCCACTTGTCATCATCGGGGTTTTCAACGTAGGCAAGTACGAAGACCCAGGTCTTCTCTTCGCCGGGAGCGAGTTCGCAGTCAAGCTGCTGTGATGCGATGGGTGACCAGCCGCTGGCGACACTGTTGGTGCCTCTGCCTGCAAAGACGGCATCCGGATGGTCGGGGCCGTTGTAAGCGCCGAGGAAGGCATCACGGGAGGTGTCGATCGCATCGGCTTCCGCATTTACGGAATAAACAGCCACGTGATTTCTGCGCTCACGGTATTCCGTTTTGTGGTAAATGGTCGTGCGCTCCTCATCATGTGAGAAGATCCAGGGGCGGCCTTCAAATGCTTTGTCGGAAGCAAGGCTCTTGGGAAGTTCAAGCTCGACTTCGCCGGTTGAGAGATTTCTCTGGAAATTCTTCATGTCGTCATCGGCATTCCACAGACACCATTCCACATATGAGAATACGGAGAGCTTCTTTGCCGCACTCCCGGTATTTTTGACGGTGAGCTTGGTGACTTCGCAGGTGTCGCCCATGGGAACAAGGGTGAGCAGATCTGCTTCGACGCCGTTTTTGCTGCCTCTGAAGGTGGAATAACCAAGACCGTGACGGCACTCATAGGAGTCGAGATCGGTCTTGACGGGCTGCCATGCGGGATTCCAGACCAGGTCGCCGTCCTTGATATAGAAATACTTGCCGTTGTTGTCGTAGGGTACGTTGTTATAGCGGTAACGAGTGAGCCTCAGAAGCTTGGCATCCTTGTAAAATGTGTATCCGCCGCAGGTGTTGGAGATCAGGGAAAAGAAATCCTGATTTCCGAGGTAGTTTATCCAGGGCAGCGGGGTCTTGGGGGTTGTGATGACATATTCTTTGGCCTGATCGTCAAAATGTCCGAATTTCATGCGTTCCTCCTGTAAAGATGAGAGTTAAACGAGGGTTACAAGACAATTATATGTTTTCCGTTTTGCATTTGCAACGGGATTTGATGTTGTAAGTTTTTTTTTGTTTTACAATGTATCATTTTCATGTATAATTATTGTGTATTTTTATGCATGAACGGAGATAGCGGACCACTGATGGATGTTTTTCTGAAACATTATTACGAGTCTTCGTATTTCATCGCAGCAACGGTGATCTGCCTTGCTACGTTCATTTATCATGCGATCGAGATACCGAATAAAAAGGCCCAGAACTGGGTGTTTTCGTTATTGCTCATATTCACGGTGATCAGCTCAGCTACCTCGATAGCTGTCGTATTTACCAGAGAGTATGCAGCGATGGATATAACTGCACGTTTAATAATGGAAACCTCTCAGTATATCTATTTTGTGATCCACACGCTGCTTCCGGTCATGTTCTATCTTTATGTCGCCATGGTGAGCGGGGTTATATATGCCCACAGCCGTTTGCGGCAGTTCATAACGATGATCCCGTGTATCCTGATCGAGATAATGGCGCTGATAAACCCCATGGTTCATTTTGTGTACTATTATGATCAGAATCAGCAGATGAACCGCGGCTGGGGCGAAGCGGTACTCTATGCGGTATCGGGACTCTACATCGCTCTGGCCATTGTGCATCTGCTGAGGTACTGGAAAATGCTGACCTTCAGAAGAAGGTGGGCCCTGCTGTACAGCTTCGGTATAGCCATCCTGGGAGTCGTACTGCAGATGGTGAACATAAAGCTGAGGGTTGAGCTGATGTTCGAGGCCATGGCGTTCAGCGGAATCCTCTTTACCGTCGAAAAGGAGGATGACAGGACTGATACGGCTACGGGTGTCTGCAACAGAAGCGCACTCGCTGCGGATGTGGCCAATCTCTTAAGGCTTAAGATCAAGGCATCAATGATATGCATAAGGATCACAAATGCCGATATGCTCCAGCGCGTGACCGGTTCGGGCGATTCCGACGCTGTACTTAAGGATGTGGCCGATTATCTGGCAGGGATATATGACAAGTATAATATTTATCGTTCGCAGTCTTCGTTTTTGCTTCTATGCAAGGATTATGACGCGGAAAAGGTAAGAAATCTGGCATACGAGATAACCAGACGATTTGACGCGCCCTGGACGGGAAACGGGGCGGATATGCGACTCAAGGCCGTGCTGCTGATAGCCGCCATGCCCGAGGAATACCGTTCTGTTGAGGATGTGATGCTTATGCTCGACTGTGCCATACCGGTATCCGAGGGGAGAAGGATACTCACGGGCGAGGAACTTAAGTTTATCAAAAGAGATGCTCAGATTGAGGAGGCGCTCGTCAAGGGTTTTGCGGAGCACAATTTTGAGATTTATTATCAGCCGGTCTACAATCTTAAGAGCAAATCGATACATTCCGCTGAGGCCCAGTTCAGGCTCCTTGATTCCAAACTGGAAGTGCTGTATCCGGAGGACTTCCTGCCCATAGCCGCCAAAAGCGACATCATGGAGAGACTGAACACCCTGATCTTTGAGGAAATATGCCTGTTCCTTTCCAGCGGTATCCCCACGGAGATGGGACTGCAGCGCATAAATGTCGGCATCTCCGCTCATCAGTGCCTGAATCCCTCTTTCCTTGAGGATCTTAAAAAGTACATACGCAAATACGGTGTGGATGCCTCCTTCATAAACTTTGAGCTGAGGGAATTTGCCACAGCGGGCGATTATCCTCTGCTGAAGCAGGTCATAGGCACAATGAGGGAGATGGGGTTCAAGCTTTCGCTAGACCGCTTCGGAATGGGTGATTCCAACCTGCAGTCGCTGACTGAAATGCATTTTGACGTCGTAAATATGGACGTGGAGCTGATGCTGGACAGCGACGGCGGCAGGGACGATGATCTGGGCTACCGCATAGTCGAGAACAGCGTGCGCATGATATCCCAGATGCACAGACAGATCCTTATCCGCGGCATCAGGACTCAGGCGCAGGTCGACAGGCTCTCGGAACTGGATGTTGATTATCTTCAGGGAGATTATTATTCCAAGCCGGTCACTCAGAATGAGCTGATATCGATCCTTCGAGTCACCGAGGTTGCAAGAAGGGAGGAGCAGCAGGCAAGAGCCAAGAGTGAAGCAAAATCAAGCTTCCTTGCCAATATGTCCCATGAGATCAGAACCCCCATCAACGCGATACTGGGTATGAACGAGATGATACTGAGGGAGTGTGGCGACGGCAATATAATCTCGTATGCAAGGGATATCGAAAGAGCAGGAAATACCCTGTTGTCGCTGATCAATGATATCCTTGACTTCTCCAAGATTGAAGCGGGCAACATGGAAATCGTGCCTGTTGAATACGGCCTGTCCTCCGTCATAAACGATGTCGCAAATATGATACAGGTAAAGATCGCGCAGAAAAACCTGGAATTCAGGCTTGATATCGATGAGACTCTTCCGGAGGATCTCTTCGGCGATGAGATGAGGATAAGGCAGATCATCGTCAACATCCTGAATAATGCTGTCAAATATACCAATGAGGGCTATGTTAAGCTCTCCGTGCACGGAAGATATCTTGACGAGGATACCATACAGCTGCTGGTGGACATCACCGATACGGGTATAGGTATCAAAGAAGAGGATATGGGGAATCTCTTCGGGACCTTCCAGAGACTGGATATTGATAAGAACCGTACGGTCGAGGGCACGGGGCTGGGACTAGCCATAACCCAGAACCTGCTGAAGCTTATGAGCGGCGATATCGATGTAAAGAGCGTATACGGACAGGGCAGCACCTTCAGCATCAGATTCCCCCAAATGGTGCTCGACAGGAAGCCGATCGGAAACCTCAAGGAAAGATACAGGATCACCACCGAGAGCAGAGTGGAATACCGCGAATCCTTCACGGCACCGGATGCGCGTATCCTGGTCGTCGATGATACGCCCATGAACCTGACGGTGGTAAAGGGACTTCTGAAGAAGACAAAACTCATCATAGATACAGCCATAAGCGGCATGGAGTGCCTTGAAATGACGGCTGTGACCAAATATGACTGCATATTCCTTGACTACAGAATGCCTGAGATGGACGGCACCACGACATTTAAGCGCCTGAGAGATGCAAGGGAGAATAAGAACCGCGAGACGCCTGTCATAGTCCTCACGGCTAACGCGCTCTCCGGGGCGAGAGAGAAGTTCCTCGCAGAGGGCTTTGATGACTATCTGACCAAGCCTATCGAGACCAGAAAGCTGGAACAGACGCTGATCAAATATCTTCCTCAGGACAAGGTGATCTTCACGGGGTCAGGAGAAGGCGGTGCGGCAAATGAAGAAGCTCCCTCCGGAGAGCCCGAAAACGGCGTGATAAGCCTGCTGAGGGAGAATGCGCCCGAGATAGACATTAAGGAGGGTCTTGTCAGATGCGGCGGCATTGACGGATATCTGGATGCCCTGAAGATCTATGTGAGTTCGCTTGCCTCCAAGATAAAAGAAGTAAGACAGTTCTTTGAAGAGGAGGACTGGGAAAACTATACAATAAGGGTTCACAGCTTAAAGAGTACTTCGAGGGTGATAGGAGCGCTTGATCTGGGTGAGGAGGCCTGGGTGCTCGAGCAGGCGGGCGATGCCGGCGATACGGAGACGATAGAGAGCAAAACGCCCGTACTTTTGGATCATCTTGAGGATATCGACGCAAGATTGAAGAAGGTCTTTTCGGCGGATGACGGGGCAAAAGAGAAAGAAGGAAGCGATGAGCCGCCGATAGATGATGTCACGCTGAAGGAAGGCTATCAGGCCCTGGCGGATTTTGTGGCCTCCATGGATTTTGACGATTCATCGTTCGTTCTGGATGAAATGGCGGGCTATGTGCTGCCGAAGACCGATGCCGCACGGATACAGAGTCTCAGGGAGGCACTTGAGATTCTGGACTGGGACAAAATGACGGGGATCATCAATGAGGCGCTGGGAGATCAGGGGGACGGTAAATGACGATACTGAACTATGTAAATGAGACCGCCTTGTTCCAGGCCACAATACTTGTTTCGATGTCGTGCCTTATCTTTACTCTGGCACAGCGTCACACGGACAGGCCGCAGAATGTGCTGTATATTGTGATGACCATTTCGCTCGGCCTGACGGCGTTTGCAAATATAATTTACAACTGCAATTACGGAGACATGGCGGTAAGACGTACAGCTCTTAACGCGGCTCTTGCTTCCAATTATCTGTATTTTGTCCTGCACGGCGTTCTGCCGCCGCTGCTGTTTTATTATTCACTCAGTGCGACCCGAAGCTTCCAGCGCGTAAGAACATATATGCACGTCCTGTATATCATGCCTTTTGCGGTATGCGAACTGCTGGTACTGTTAAATCCCTTTCTGCATCTGGTGTGGGATTTTGACGACTCATCTGTTTTTGTGAGAGGTGTAGCGCTTTATATCGTATACGCCACCGGGTTTTTCTATATAGTGCTGGCCATGAGACAGTTCATGACCCAATGGGCGGGGACGACGAAAAAGAGACGGCTGATCCTCATGATCTCCCTGTTAATAGGCGGTCTGGGTATAGCGGTGCAGCTTTTTTATCCTGATACCAACACGGAGTTGTTCGGGGAAGCCATTGCCCTTATGGGACTGATGCTCGCCCTTGAATTTGATGAAGACAGGCTTGATACCGAAACAGGCGTATACAACAGAAGTGCACTGATGCAGGATATGGAGAGCTATTTCGGCGCCGGCCGCAAGTTTTACTGCATCTGCGTGCGGCTGACAAATACGGAAGCGCTTCAAAGGGTGGTTGGCGCGTCCAACACAGAACAGGTGATAAGTATGGTGTCCGACTACCTCACATCGGTCTATCACCGCTATATGATCTACAGGGTTACGCAGACTTCCTTTATACTTCTGGATCTGAGGGGCAAGGAAGGACATGTCAGATTCCTGTCGCAGATGATCGCCTGGAAATTTGAAGAGGGATGGGAGTTTAACGGAAAAGCCATAAAGATACAGGGCGTGATAATGTACGCAGCCATACCGGATGAGCTCAAATCCGCAAGTGATGTCCTTCTTATGTGCGAATCGCCTCTGCCTACCTGTGAATCGGGTTCGATACTTGTGGGCGACGATCTGAGAGCCATACTTTACAGGGCAAATCTCGAGACGGCACTTCACAGGGGACTTGCGGAACACAATTTCAGGGTTTACTATCAGCCGGTGTATACTCCTGACGGCAGGACCATATACTCCGCGGAATCTCTCATAAGACTGAGCGATCCGGAGTTCGGAGAACTCTTCCCGGGAGATTTCATACCGGCCGCAGAGAGAAACGGTATGATAGAGCAGATAGGGGAATATACGCTTGATGAGGTTTGCAACTTCTTTGTCAGCGGGATACCTGATAAATTAGGCATCAGGTATATAAATGTGAACCTGTCTGTGATACAATGCATGAGTGCGGGATTTGCCGCAAACGTAAAGAAAATAGTAACAGCCCATGGAGTGGATCCGTCGCGTATCAACTTTGAGATAACTGAAACTGTTGCCTCGCTTGATTATAACTCTCTCGATGCGGTCATCAGGGAGCTTAAGAGTGAGGGGTACATGTTCTCAATGGAGGCATACGGAACCGGATATTCCAACATGCATTCGATCTTTTCGCTGGATCTGGATATGATAAAGATGGACAGACGTCTCCTGTGGGAGGCGGAAAAGGGCGAAGAGGGCTGGACGGTCCTTGAAAACAGCGTGAGACTGATACATGAGCTGGGACACGAGGTTGTTGTTGTGGGCGTTGAGACGAGAGAACAGTTTGAGCGCACAAAGAAGCTTAAGATAAACTGGTATCAGGGCAATTATTTTTCAAGACCCCTGTCGAGAAAAGAAATAGAAAGAATGGCTGAAGAGGTAAATGGATAATGTTTGGCGGCGAAAATTCCGATAAGAACAATAAAGTCCTGGTGATAAGCGCCAAGGAGGCGTTCATAGCAAAGGCACTTCAGAAAAATCTGAGGGATGCGGGTTATGAAGTGTCATATTCAAAGGCGGATGTCGAAAGTATATCAGCGTACACGGATCAGGTAAGTATTTTCATATTGTATATGGATGAGGATATAACCGGCGGAATGAACCTGCTGGTGTTTCTTAAGGATATGAGCGTCGCGGAGGACAAGATGGTCATACTCATAGGGACACCGGATGAGTTTAACATGGCGACATCGGTGCTGCCCAAGGAGAACCTCGCGGCCTGGTTTGAACGCCCCATAGACATGCATGCTCTTCTTGACAAGGTGAGATGTTTAAGTGATCTGAAGGCCATAGAGAACAGGAAAAAGAGCATTCTTGTGGTTGATGATGATGTGACCTACCTGAGAATGGTTCATTCGTGGCTCAAGGACAGTTACCGGGTTTCGATAGTCAACTCCGGTATGCAGGCGATTACGTGGCTTGCCAAAAATCAGGTGGATCTGGTGCTTCTTGATTACGAGATGCCTGTCACATCAGGACCGAGTGTTCTGGAAATGCTTAAGAGTGAGGTCGGCACCAGCTCCATTCCGGTAATGTTTCTCACCGGCAAGAGTGACAAAGCGAGCATTAAAAAGGTTATAGGACTGAAGCCCGAGAGATACCTCCTTAAGACCATAAGCAGGGAAGAGCTGCTTGAGGAACTCGAGAAATACTTCATAGCCAAGAAGACGATGATCTGAGGCGCCTTGAACTCGCGGGAAATAAGAAGTACATTGCTTTTAGTCCTCGCGGCGCTCATATGGGGCGTCGCTTTTGTCGCACAGTCTGTTGGGGCGGACTATGTGGGACCTTTTACCTTCCTGTCTCTGAGGACATATCTCGGTGTGGCGGTGCTTTTGCCCGTGATACCGTTTATGGACTGGAGGAGAAGCGCCCTCGGACAAAAGTCACAGGAGCGCGCGGACATTAAGACCGTAATAACAGGAGGCGTCATCTGCGGCTTTTTCCTGTTTGCGGCGAGCGCGGCACAGCAGATAGGGATCGCCTCCACAACCGCAGCCAAATCAGGTTTTGTGACCGCAATGTATGTGGTGCTCGTGCCGGTGATCTCGCTGTTTATCGGCAGGCGCCCCGAAGCAAGGATATGGGTCGCCGTGTGCATGTCCGTCTTCGGACTCTACCTCCTTTGTATAAAGGGCGGGATGAGCGTGAATACGGGAGATCTGTGGACGCTGCTTGCGGCTTTTCTGTTTTCGATACAGATCATGGCGGTGGGGCACTTCGTAAAGAAGGTGGATGGTGTGCGGCTCACCTGCATCGAATTTGTTTTTGAGGGACTCTTTTCAACGGTGTGCATGCTCATTTTTGAGAGGGGAACCACGGCGGTATCGATAATTAGTGCGCTTCCGGCCATACTATATGCGGGTATTCTTTCAAGCGGAGCAGGCTATACGCTTCAGACGCTGGGAGAGCGCGATGTCAATCCCGCGGTTGCATCCCTGGCCATGTGTCTTGAAAGCGTGTTCAGTGCCCTGTTCGGCTGGATCATACTGCGTGAGGCCCTCACGCCCAAAGAGCTTTCGGGCTGCGTTATCATGCTTTGCGCCGTACTGGTGGCAGAGCTGCCTATAGACACGATTTTGCGTACAAAAAAAGGAGCGAAAAATGAAATTCATTGACGAATTAAAAAAGAAACCCTGGGCAAATGCCGCGATAGCCGCGTGCATAGCAATACTCTTTTATGTTGTCATCACGCATCTGTATATCTTTGCCAAAGGATTGTCGATCGTATACGGCTGGATAAGACCGTTGGTTATAGGCCTTGTCCTTGCGTATGTATTGAATCCGCTCGCCAATTTCTTTGAAAAGTCCCTTTTCGGCAAGGTGAAAAAGCAGAACAGGAGGAGGGCTCTCGCCACGGCGCTCACGCTGGTGCTGGGGGTACTCTTTGTTGCGCTTCTGCTTGTGCTTCTCATACCTCAGCTCGTTGACAGCATAAGGACTTTTGCATCCAATATCGGCGCGTATTCCGTGTCATTCCAGAACTGGATAAAGAGCCTGAACTTTGTTTTCGGAGGAAAGACCATAGAGTTCTCGGAGCAGGTGACGCATCTGTACGGGATGCTTGAAACCCTGCCTTCGCTCATCACAAGCAATATGGGCGGGATAGTGGAGGTGACCTCTGACATCGGGGCCAGCGTCTTCGATGTGGTGCTTGCGCTCTTTGTCACCGTATATCTGATGGCGGATAAGCACAGGCTGATGGCCGCCGTGAGGAGGCTTCTGAAACACTGGCTGAATGACTCGCGCTATGACAAATTCACGACTTACTGGAATCACTGCAATGAGATATTTGTGCGGTTCATAGCCTTTGATCTGCTGGACGGTATTATCGTAGGCGTGGTCAACTGCATTTTCATGCTTATCGTCGGTATCCCTTACAGTGTGCTGATATCCGTGGTCGTTGCGGTGACTAACCTGGCGCCCACCTTTGGTCCCATAGCGGGCGGTGCCATCGGCGCGTTCATCCTTCTTCTGGTGAATCCTCTGGATGCACTGTGGTTTCTGATATTTACCGTCATACTTCAGACTCTTGACGGCTACGTGATAAAGCCGAGGCTTTTCGGCGAATCTTTGGGTGTCCCCGCGGTGTGGATACTGATAACCCTGATAGTCGGCGGAAGAATGTTTGGTATGATAGGCATTCTCCTCGCCATTCCCATCGCCGCGATCATTCTGTTCGCCTGCAAGGAGCTGTTCCCGTATCTGTTTCTGGATGACGAGGAAACTGAGAATACAAAGGCCGCTGCCTCAGACGAGATCCCTCAGAAGAAATGAAGATCTGGGGGCTTATACCGGGGCGCATACCTAACCGGATAGTTCTGTTCTTTTATGATCTGCTGTCAAGACATTTCGGCAGGGTGAGAAGAGGCGGGGAAGGATTGCCCGAAAAGAAATCCCATAATGCTTTTGCTTTTATTGAGGATCAGAGGAGGAGAACCGACGAGCGTTTCGGCAGATCCAGCGTTTCAAGAGCCGGCTGTGAGGTGATAGCGCTCTACAATGCCCTTGGAATCCTTAACGGTTTTGAAATGATAGGTTTTTCTTCGCTGGTCGGGATCTTTGGAAAAGCGGGCATGGCGCTGTTCGGACTCTTCGGCACATCGCCCAGAGCTCTGTACAGGTGGCTTTTTGCGAACGGGTTCAACGCGGTATCGAGCGACAAAACGGATGAATTCGACAAGATCGCGCAGGAGAGTACCTGCGCGATCTTAAGTTACTATAATGACAGGAATGACATCAGAAAGGGAGTCCACACAGTGTGCCTCTCAAGACAGGAAAATGCCTTTGTAGCACATAATCTGACAGAGGACGGACATCAGAGCGGTCCCTATGCATCTGTCAGTTCCATGCTGAACGCGCTCGGCGCGGCTTCAGGCCTCTATCTTATAGGACTCAGGTAAGTCTTTTACTCCCCGGCAGCTCCGTCAAGATCGATACCCGTGCTCTCCTCGAGATCGGAAACATCAACGTCCGTGTAATCCTGATCATCGGTGGACAGTTCTATGCCTGAATCCTCTGCGGTATCCGCGCTGTCTGTTGTGCGGCTTCTGACCACCAGGAACACCACAAGGGCGACCAGTGCAAGACACAGGATAATGGCGATTATCCGGCCGATTTTTCTGACCTTTTTCTGCTTTGCGACCTGTTCTTTGCGGCCTGCTTTTTCTTTTTTGTGTGCATCAACCTTGAGCTGGCTCATACGACAATATCCTCCCAAAGAAGTTTTTCCCACGTATTATATCACGAAATTGGAGAAAGAAAAGGATTTGTGATAAAATAAAAAGGTATACGCCGCGTAAGCTCTTTCACATGGGCTTGGGGGACCTCGGGGAGTTCGGCGACGTACACCACTATCATGTTAGCAACAGATAAGTATTTTGTGAAACTGTTAATCCTCGTTTATATCACAGGCAATATCCTGTTATTGAGCCATGAATTTTCAAAATCTTGAGTACTTTATCGCTGCGGCAACGGAATGTAACTTTACCAAGGCGGCCGAAAAACTATATATCACACAGCAGTCGCTCAGCGGGCAGATAGCCGGCATAGAGAAGGAACTGAATGTAAAGCTCTTCTACAGGAGCAAGCCTTTGAGACTCACTGAGGCGGGTGAGGTCTTCTACAGTTATGCGACGTCTCTGTTGAGGGACTACAGGAAACTTCGGTATGAGATGGATATGATCTCGAAGAGTGGGCCGGAGACCCTCAATATAGGCTTCGCTTTTAACGGCGTTCTTCCTGTTTTCAAAAATATTCTGACTGATTACAGAAGAAAGAACGCATCGACACAGTATCAGATAATTAGGATGTCTGGTGATGAGCTGATCAAAAGCCTGAGGGACGGATCCGTGGATTTTGCGATCACACACTTTCCGGATAATGATCCCGCATTTGTCTGCTATCCTCTTTTCAGGGAAGAAACGATCATTATAGGAACATATGAGATGTTTCAGAATACTTTTGGCCCATCTGCGGATGCGGTTATAGAGGAAATCAGAGTGAAAGGGGATTTCTCACTGCTTGGCCGGTGCCCGTACATAAAAAACACCAAGAATGGGGTAGTATCGCGATTTGCAAACCGGTTTATCGCTGAACACATACCGGTTCCCAATCTTGTGGCGGAGACGGATTCCTTTGATACACTTCTCGAATTCTGCAAGACCGGGGCGGCTTTTTCTTTCTTCCCCAGGAATATCACGGCCAATTATATGCATGATGATAAGCTTTCTCCATTTGTGGTATTTGAGCTTGGAGAGAGCGCCGAATTTCTGGTGCAGTATGGTTATCTGAGGGACGGAGTCAAGAAGGCATCGGTCGAGGAGCTTGTCGAATCCGTACAGAGAGTGGTGGGCAGCTATACTTTCTGAGCGGCTGCAGGATACGGCGAAGCATGAGTGTGCGTCTCTTAATCGGGTCAGGAAAAGATCCCGATGAAGGTGGTTATTATCATGGCCGCAACAAGGAGAATGGCTACAACGCGTATTACTTTTTTATTCATATCGGTATCCTCATTTCTTCGTATGATTTTGTATATTATAACACATCAGTCAATTGTAATTAAAAATCGGATTTGTTACAATTATTTATACTTATCGGACTATCTGTTCACAGGAGGTGTGTATGCAGTACGGACATTTTGATGAAAAAGCCAGGGAATATGTTATCACAAGACCGGACACCCCGGCACCCTGGTGCAACTATCTGGGATCGCCCGCCTACGGTGCGATCATCTCGGGCAATGCCGAGGGCTACAGCTTTGAGAAGAGCGGAGCAAACGGAAGGATCACGCGCTATCGCTTCAATTCCACAATGGATCTGCCCGGAAGGTTCATATATCTGCGTGACAATGACAGTGCGGACTACTGGTCAGCCACGTGGCAGCCTGTCGGAAAGCCCCTGGACAAGTATTCCAGCGTCTGCCGTCACGGCACCGGCTACAGTGTGATCGAATCGGATTATGAAGGCATACACACAGAGACCACTTACTACGTTCCCAAGGACGCGACTTATGAGGTGTGGCGCATAAAAGTCAGAAATGATTCCGGCAGGGCGAGAAAACTCTCTGTATTTGGCTTCGTGGAATTCACAAACGAGAACAACTACGAGCAGGATCAGGTCAATCTGCAGTATACGCTTTTCATCACGAGAACGGAGTTTGTTAAAAACAAGATCGTCCAGCATATCAACGAATACAATGGACGCGACAAGTCGGGATACAATCATCATGAGAGATTCTTCGGTCTTGCAGCCGCACAGGTTTCGGCCGCCGAGGGCAACAGGGACGTGTTCATCGGACCTTACAGGACCTTTGCTAACCCGATAGCGGTTGAAAGCGGAAAATGTGCCGGCGAGATGAACTTCAATTCCAACAGCTGCGGCGCGCTGCAGTCCGATATCGAACTGGCGGCGGGTGAGGAAAAGACCTTTATCTATTGCCTTGGTCAGAAGATTCCCCCTGAAGCAGACAAGATCCTTTCGCGCTATGACGCGGATCCTGCCATCGTCGATGCCGAGGTTGACGAGCTGAAGATGTACTGGCATGCCAAGCTGGACCGCTTCCAGGTGAATACGCCTTCTGAGGAGTTCAACAACATGGTGAACGTGTGGAACGCGTATCAGTGCTTCATCACATTCACCTGGTCGAGGGCGGCGTCCCTCATCTACTGTGGACAGAGAAACGGCTACGGATACAGGGATACCGTACAGGACATTCAGGGTGTTATACACACCGATCCCGATATGGCGCTGGAGAAGATCAGATTCATGCTGTCTGCACAGGTGGACAACGGGGCGGGACTTCCGCTGGTGAAGTTCGATCACAACGCCGGACATGAGAATACGCCCGATGACCCGAGCTATGTCAAGGAGACGGGGCATCCTTCATATCGCGCCGATGATGCGCTGTGGCTCTTCCCGACGGTATACAAGTATGTGGCGGAGAGCGGAAATACCGCGTTTTATGATGAGAAGATAGTCTACGCCAACGGCGGCGAGGACACGGTCTACGACCACTTAAAGAGAGCGATTGATTTCTCCATGAATCACATGGGAGATCACAACATGCCCGCAGGTCTGCACGCCGACTGGAACGATTGCCTGAGACTCGGAGCCAAGGGCGAGTCCACATTTGTCGCCTTCCAGCTGTATTATGCCTTTAACATGATGAGGGAGATAGCAAAGGAGAGGGGCGACGATCAGTATATTACCTTTATTGACGAGGCCAAAGAAAAGCTCGGCGCAGCGCTGTCCAAGTGCTGGGATGAGGACAGGTTCATCCGCGGCATCCGTGAGAACGGGCAGATAGTGGGGGCAAAGAAGGATAAAGAAGCAAATATGTGGCTCAATCCTCAGAGCTGGTCGGTCATTTCGAAGTTTGCGACTAAAGAGCAGGGCGACGCGGCTCTCGAGAGTGTGCATGAGATACTGAATACCCCTTACGGTGCAAAGCTGATGGAGACCCCTTATTTTGATGAGGCGTTCAACGGCGCGCTCATGATAGTCTTCAATCCGGACACCAAGGAGAACGGCGGTATCTTCTCGCAGTCACAGGGTTGGCTGATCCTGGCGGAAGCGCTCAAGGGTCACGGAGACAGGGCTTTCGAGTACTTCTTTGAGACATCGCCCGCGGCTATGAATGACAGGGCTGAAAGGCGCGTGATCGAACCCTATGTACACGGACAGTTTGTTGAGGCAACGAGATCACCTTATGCAGGAAGGGCGCATGTGCACTGGCTTACGGGCACCGCATCCACTGTGATGGTGGGCTGCGTCGAGGGAATCTGCGGCATGAGGCCCAATAACGCGGGACTTGTGATAGATCCGTCTATTCCCGCAAAATGGGACGGCTTCACAATCGAAAAGGATTTCAGGGGAGCTCATCTGAAGATCAGGGTGGAGAATCCAGGCCATGTACAGGCCGGTGTGAGATCGGTCACGTTAAACGGCGAGACTTTGCCCGACAATCTGGTTCCGGCGGCAAAGCTTAATGTCGGTGCCGACAACGAGATCGTTGTGACCCTGGGAGCGTGATAAACGCGCTGATATAAAAATAGCAAATTATACTTGACATACTAAAGACTAAGTGATAAAACAAACATATGAACAATTGTTCATATGTTTGTTTCTTTTTCAGGAGGAAGATATGAGTGTGCTGGATGTGGAGCAGTGCGAGGATAAAACCATACATACAGCAAGGCTGAAGGTGGTGCATGAGAATATGCCCGATGAGGATGAGATCGTGGACCTCGCGGAGTTGTTCAAGGTGTTCGGTGACAGCACCAGGATGAAGATCCTGTTTGCACTGACAGGCGCGGAAATCTGTGTATGCGATCTTGCGGAGGAGCTTAAGATGACACAGTCCGCGGTATCACATCAGCTCAAGATCCTCAAGCAGGCTCATCTGGTGGGGAGCAGAAGAGAGGGTAAGAGCATCTTTTATTTTCTCGCCGACGAGCATGTGAGGACGATAATCGATCAGGGAAGAGAACATGTAGAAGAATGACAGCCGCAGGTTATACCGGCGGATATCAGATATGATCATATGACAGATCATTAAACAACGGCGAAAGGAGAATGACATGAAAAAGAAATATGGATGCGAAGTTGATTGTGCAAATTGTGCGGCAAAGATCGAGGAAGCAATGAAAAAGGTGCCCGGTGTCATCAATGCAAGCGTGAATTTCATCACGCAGAAGGTGACAATAGAGGCCGCCGAGGAAGAGTTTGATGAGGTGGTGAAGGCAGCATTCAAGGCCGGCAAGCGTGTGGAATCCGATTTTGAGATGGCGTTCTGAAGTTGATGGTATTGATATTATAGAAAACCGGAATCGAAAATGATATGAAAGATCTTACTGCAAAACAGAGAAAGACACTTGTACGGGTACTGATCGCGATTCAGTGCTTTGTGGTTCTGATGACCATTGACCGCATTTGGAAGCTCGAGGAACTGTTCCCGGCTCCCGTGATCTTTGTAATGTATGCTCTGCCTTATCTGCTGGCGGGCTACGATGTGATATTGAGAGCATTCAAAAATATAAGAAACGGTCAGGTGTTTGATGAGAATTTTCTGATGATGATCGCGACCTTTGCGGCGTTTGCGATATCGGAGTATTCAGAGGCTCTGGCAGTCATGCTTTTCTACCAGGTGGGCGAGCTGTTCCAGGGCTATGCAGTGGGAAGATCAAGAAAGTCAATAGCCGATATGATGAGTATCGCTCCCGAGTACGCAAACCTTGAGGGTGATGACGGCTCATACGAGGAAGTTGATCCCGATGACGTGGAGGTGGGGGCGACTATCATCATCAAGCCCGGTGAGAAGATCCCGCTGGACGGCACTGTGATCTCCGGTGAGTCATATCTGAATACAGCGGCTCTGACGGGTGAGTCGGTACCCCGAAGAGCAGCTGAGGGTGATGATGTGATAAGCGGCTGCGTAAACGGTGAAGGGACCCTTCGTGTCAGAGTCAGCAAGGCTTATGAGGATTCGACCGTTGCAAGGATCCTTGAAATGGTGGAGAATGCGAGCTCAAGAAAGGCGAAGCTGGAGGGCTTTATAACCAGATTTGCCAAGGTGTACACGCCAGTTGTGACTATAGGAGCGCTGCTTCTTGCGGTGGTGCCGCCGCTTGTTCTTATGGCAACGGGTGCCGACTATGCGTTCGGTGAATGGATAAAGAGAGCATGTATCTTCCTGATAGTCTCATGTCCCTGTGCACTTGTGATCTCCGTACCTCTGGGATTCTTCGGAGGGATCGGGGCTGCGTCAGGTATAGGAGTGCTTGTCAAGGGTGGCAATTTCCTGGAGGCTATAGCTGAGGCAGATACGATAGTTATGGATAAGACGGGTACGCTCACCAAAGGTGAGTTTGCCGTGAAAAAGATATATCCCGCTGAGGGGGCATCTGCTGAGGAGCTTCTGACTGTAGCCGCGGCAGGGGAGAGTTTTTCTACACATCCCATCGCCGTATCGATCATGTCCGCCTATGAGCAGTTCGGCGGGCAGGCTGCATGGGGCGACAGACTAAAGGATGTGAAGGAGGAGGCCGGACACGGTGTATCATGCATCTTTGACGGAAAAGAAGTTTATATCGGCAGAGAAGGTTTTCTTGCGGATAAGGGAATAGATGTAGAAAAGATCGATGATGCGGGGACCGTCGTTTATATAGCTGCGGACGGGACCTATATGGGAAGCATACTGATAGCCGATGCCGTAAAGGACAAGGCAGGCGCCGCTGTTTCAGACATGAGGGCCGCGGGGGTCAAGAGGCTTATAATGCTCACCGGAGACAGAAAGGAGGCCGCGGCCGCAGTTGCAAAGGAACTCGGGCTGGATGAGTATTATGCCGGGCTTCTGCCTGCCGATAAGGTGAGCAGGGTAGAGGAACTGATGAATTCCCTGGGTGAAAAAGAGAAGCTTGCCTTCGTGGGTGACGGGATAAACGACGCACCGGTCCTCATGCGCGCCGATGTGGGAATAGCTATGGGATCCATGGGAAGCGATGCCGCCATAGAAGCCGCTGATATCGTGCTTATGGATGACGATATAGCCAAGATCGCCGATACGGTAAAGATCGGCAGAAAGACCATTCGGATCGTCAGGGAGAATATTGTTTTCGCCATCGGAGTAAAGGTTATTATTCTGATCCTCGGAGCGATAGGTTTTGCCTCAATGTGGGCGGCGGTCTTTGCCGATGTGGGCGTGGCCGTGATCGCAATCCTTAATTCCATGCGATGCCTGAAGAAATGAACTGTTTATGGTATAATATGATCTGATGCCTGACATACACTGATCACGGAGGGTGGACATGCAGCTGAAACAGATCATAATCGCTACCAATGACAGGGAAAAACTTGAAAAGGCGACTCTCGGAAAAGGATGCTATGTGACATGGTGTGCGCTCGAACTGGATGACATCCTGCGCGTCAGGGATCGATCCAACGTCTTGTTCCTTTGCCCGAAGGATGAGGAAGAGGATGATCTTAAGAGAATAGGACTCTATCTGCGCGATCTGTGCATAGAGGACGAGAAGATAGTATACATCTACGGAAGCCGCAGGGGTGTCGATATCCTTGTCTCGAAGATGCCTGTCATGTTTACGCGCATGTATTCATATGCAAGTCAGATGCCTTTCACGGTACTTCTTGATGATCTGGCGGTCATGGAAAAAGAGATGGGGTCAGATGATCGACCCGCGATACTCCTTCTTGATGATAAAACTGAGTATATAGAAAAACTCCGCGTCTATCTTGAACCGTTCTTCCACATCTATGTAAATCATTTTGATATGGATGAGCTCGGATTTATGATACTCCGCTCGGACGTCATATTGGTGGGCATGGACAAGAAGCTCACCCTTGTCGAGTATATGGACATCTTCCGCGTCATATATCATAAGATGAAGCAGATCGGGTTCCATCTGTATTATCTCACGGCGACCAATGATGAACGCGACAGGGTCAATTCCGGCAACGACCGCTCGGGCATGGCCTTTTCAAGGGAAATGGGCGAGCAGAGCGTGGCCAATTACCTGAAGCGCAAGTACGCAAAGGTGGAATAAAAAGCGGAAAGTCGTGTTATGACAGCAAAGATGAAATAAAAAACGGAAAGCCGTGTTATGACAGCTTTCCGTTTTCACTCGGAGTGACTGGATTCGAACCAGCGGCCCCCACGTCCCTAACGTGGTGCTCTACCATCTGAGCCACACCCCGATGCGCCTTTTTTTCTTCGCGCGCTAAAACATTGTATATGATGTATGCCACATTTGTCAATTGTTATTTTTTCTCCAAAATGCTAAAATCTTTCATAGATTGAATATTTTGGAGGTTGAAATGAACGTCTGTCTGTTGAATGATTCTTTTCCGCCTGTCATAGACGGAGTTGCAAACACCGTCATGAATTATGCGCGCATTCTCTCAGAGGAGGATCTGGCCGGGGTGACGGTCGCAACTCCCGAGTATCCGGGGGCTGATTATTCCGGATATCCATACAGGGTGGTGCCGTATTCAAGCTTTTCCATAGGAAATCTGGTGTCCGGGTACAGGGCGGGCAATCCGCTTGATGTGCCGGCTATAGAGCAGCTGGTGGCTTTTTCGCCGGATATTATTCACAGCCACTGTCCGGTGGTCTCTACAATGATGGCGAGGAGCCTTAAGATGCGGACAAAGGCACCGCTGATCTTCACCTATCACACGAAATTCGATGTGGACATCGCACGCGCGGTCAAAAACCGGTTCCTGCAGAAGGAGGCCGCAAAGGCGCTTGTGGACAATATAGAGGCCTGCGACGAGGTGTGGACAGTGAGCCGCGGAGCGGGCGAGAACCTGAAGTCCCTGGGCTACGAAGGGGAATACCGGGTTGTCTTAAACGGCGTCGATTTTCCGAGAGGGAAAGCGGAAGTCGGCAGGATAAAGGAGACCGTCTCGGGGTATGATCTGCCCGAGGGAGTTCCGGTATATCTTTTTGTGGGAAGGATAATAAACTATAAAGGTCTGCCGATCATAATGGACGCTCTTAAGAGGGTACGTGACGGCGGTCAGGATTTCAGGATGGTATTCATAGGCGGAGGCCCGGATCTCGAGGATCTCAGGCAGAAGGCTGATGAATATGCTCTTTCGGACAAGGTTATATTTACCGGTCCTGTTCATGACAGGGAGGCGCTCAGGGCGTGGAATACGAGAGCCGATCTGTTCCTGTTCCCGTCTACCTATGATACCAACGGTATAGTGGTTAGAGAAGCCGCGGCCTGCGGACTCGCGAGCGTGCTTGTCAGGGATTCATGCGCCTCCGAGGGAATAACTGACGGAAGAAACGGCTTCTTCATTGATGAAAATGACGAAAGCCTGGCGGAACTCTTGCTTGAGCTTGGCTCAGATATAGACAGGATGCGGGATACCGGTGATCACGCGATGAATGAGATATACATCTCCTGGGAGGAGAGTGTAAGGCACGCATACGACCTTTACGGCGAGGTCATGGAAAATAATGAGCGCGGCGTGTATCAGTCGGGACTTGCGCGGAGATTTGAAGAGATAAAGGAGGGGACCAGGGAATCCGCCGCGCGGCGCGAGGAGCGCTGGAACGACATGATCGACAACCTGGAGGAAATGCATGAGGAGCGCAGAAATGAGGTGATGGAGAGCCTGGAGCAGATACGTGACGGGCGCTGGAGCGAGATCCTTGCCGGCATGGAACATATACATGAGATGCATTACGAGGGCATGCTTGAAAATATCGAACAGTTCAGGTCGGACATAAGGCGTGCGGGAGAAGAGGTGGAAAAGTTCGGCAGAGACGCGTGGAAGCGGGCAAAGATACTCCTGTACGGAGAAGACGGTGACGAATAGAGGCTTATGTTTTTCAATGATGAGGCATTTTGATATAAAAGGAGATCTGCCCTGGTTTAAGAGGGCATCCATATATCAGATATGGGTGAGAAGCTATGCCGACGGAAACGGGGACGGCATAGGTGATCTGTACGGTGTTTATGACAGGCTTGAGTATATAAAGAGCCTTGGAGTTGACGCCATATGGTTCTCGCCGCTCTATCCTTCGCCCAATGCCGATTTTGGATATGATATTTCGGATTATAAAAACATTCATCCTGATTACGGCGATCTGGAGCAGTTTAAGAAAGTGTTGGATAAAGCGCACAGTCTGGGGCTTAAGATCATAATGGATCTTGTTATCAATCACACCTCCGACGAGCATCCCTGGTTCATTGAGAGCAGAAAGGGCGAGGACAACCCTTACAGGGATTACTATATATGGCGGAAAAAACCCAACAACTGGAATTCCATGTTCGGAGGCAGCGCCTGGGAATACGAGGGTACGAGAGATCAGTACTATCTGCATCTCTTTGCAAAAAAGCAGCCCGATCTGAATATGGATAACCCCAAGGTCCGCGAGGAGATAAAATCAATCATCCGGTTCTGGCTGGATATGGGTGTAAACGGCTTCAGAATGGACGTGATCACCTTCATCTCCAAGAGGGAGGGTTTGCCTGACGGACTGCCGCTTTTGCCCGCAATAAACGGAATGATGCACTATAAGGACGGCCCGCACATTCTGGAGTATCTGTCTGAGTTCAGGGAAGTCTGCAGGGAATACGACGGCATCGTACAGATCGGTGAAGGCCCCATGACCAAAGCGGACACGGCTCTCATGTATCTGACAGGCGACAGGCCGGTGATGGACATGATGATATCCTTTGACCATATGATGGCTGACTGCAGATTTACCGAATACATCCCGAGACCGTTTTCGCTGGTCAGTATGAAAAAGGCTTTCACGCACTGGCAGGAAACGATAAACGGCAGGGGGTGGAATGCTCTTTACATCGAGAATCACGATCATCCGAGGATCATAAGCAGATACGGGAGCGAGAGCTTCTGGAAGATGAGCGGGAAAGCCCTTGCGGTGTCCTATATCTTCCAGCAGGGCACGCCCTTTGTCTATCAGGGTCAGGAGATCGGAATGACCAATATCCGGCTAAGGTCCATCAGGGATTATATGGATATTTCGAGCATTGACAACTTTGAGAGGTTCTTCACGGGACAGCCCCTGCATAAGCGCATGAAACTGATACATCACTCCAGCAGGGATTCGGCGAGGACACCGATGCAGTGGAATCCGGGCAAAAATGCGGGCTTTTCAGAAAGCGAGCCCTGGTTCGCCGTCAATCCCAATTACAGGGCGGTCAACGTCGAGACTGAAGAAAAAGATCCTGACAGCATATTGAATTTTTACAGACTTTGTCTGAAACTGAGAAAGAAGAGCGGCACATTATTGCGGGGATCATATAAAGAATACTACCCGCAGGATAAAAATATCTACACCTATGAACGAAAGCTCGGGAACAACAGATATCTGATACTGTGTTCACTGTCAAAGACGAGGTCGCAGGTTGAAATACCGCCGGAATACAGAGGCGTAAGAGCGAGACTCATGCTGTCCAATTCCGGTGATATAAGCCGGTTCGACCACCTGGATCCCGAGCGTTGTCCGAAGGAGGTGCTTCCGGAAAAGATGGAATTTGAGCCGTATGAAGCAAGGATCTATCACGTGAGGCTTGCGCAGAGGTGACGATGGTGTCCGTTGATGTGTGGAACGGCGTGATGTTCGGCGTAAGCTGTATCATCCTTATCGTTCTGTGCGTGATACTGCTGGTGGTTATGGATACAGTCAGACTGTATCTGGGCGGAAGGACAAAGGGTTTGATGCTCGTGGGATTGTTCGGACTTTTGACGCTCATCAGCTGCCTTTTTGATCCCGACAGATCATACGGTGTGTCAAATCACGGCGCACCCGGGATTGCCGCAGGTCAGATAATCTATCTCTGGACTCCGCATATCCTGATGATATATTACTGTCTCGTGGTGAGAAAGGATCTCGCGGTCCGGTTAAGGAGAATACTTGTTTTTGACGCCGGACTTGCGATCTATCTCATGATCCTGTTCTTTGTCCTGCCGAAGGAGAGGGTGGTCACGGAGTTATTTGCTCTGTTCATACTTGCGGTGTCCGCGGCATCAGTGGTCTATACTCTTTTCAAATGGCACGGCGGTCAGCAGGGCTACGGTCGCATCTACTGGGAGAGCGCCGCGCTGATAGCGCTTCCCGTGACAGGGATCCTCAGACTGGCATTTCGTGAGAACGGCATGTATGACGGCGATATACGTGTAAATACAAGGCTGGGCGGTATCGGCGCATTCATGATGACCATGACGGTGATCCAGATATATGCTATGTTCATGGAATACAGGGTGACCGTTGAGAAGTCTTCGAGAGAGCTGGCTAAAAAATCCGAGGAGCTTGAGCAGCTGACGAAGATCGCCGAAGCCATGCATGATCAGAATGCGGATGAGGATGAACGGCAGCAAAAGACCACTGATGCAATGCATGATCATAACAGAGATGAAAATGTAAGGCAAAAGCCGTCTGGTGATACGGTTTATGATATGGACACGGTGGAGCAGGAGCTGCCTTTGGTGGAGGGAACAGACTGGAATATAGCACGTCTTTATCTTCGCGACAGAAACATGCTGGAAGAGGGCGTGAGAACCTTTTACGAACTTATTGACATACAGGCGGACAGACTGGAAGATTTTTACGATGCGGTAAAAAACCGGGGCGACGAAAACGATCTTTCATCATACAGGATACAGGTTCACGGGATGAAGAGCTCCGCGGCGACGGTGGGCATAGTGCCTCTTGCCGGTACGGCCGCGCTTCTTGAATACGCCGCAAGAGACGGCGATAAGGAGGCAATACTGGGCGCCCACGGCATGTTTCAGAAAAGCTGGCGCTCCTACAGAGACAAGCTTAAGGGCGTGTTCGGCTGCGGCGAAAACAATGCGGAAGAAAAGACGGCATACGATCCGGATGTGGTATGTGCCATGCTTATGCTTGTGAAGAACGCCATGGAGGATATGGACGTGGATGCCGCCGATGAAGCGGTTAAGGAGTTGTCGAAGTATTCATATCCCCGGGAAGCAGAGGATGTGTTCGCGGCGCTTAAGGCTTCAGTGACGGATCTGGACACTGATCTTGCGGATGAAAATGTACAGAAGTTGGCCGAAATACTCGGTGTTTCACTGTAATACAGTAAAGGAGAGAGGTATGAAGACCATACTGGTAGTCGGAAAGCTCAATGAAACCGTAAAGGATCTGAATGCATATCTGTCAAAATGGTACAAGGTGCAGGTAAGCTCCGAGAGCGCGCAGGTTTTTGGCGGGATGATGAAGGTAGTACACCCCGATCTCGTGCTTGTCAGCCTGATAGGCATGGGAGATGTGCAGCGCGACATCTTCAACGTGATGGAAATGCAGTATCCCGATATTCCGGTCGTTACGATAGGAACCGAAGGCGAGCGGAGAAACTTCCTCAGGTTCTTTGAAAACTCCCAGTTCGAAAATCTTATACGGCCTATAGATAACGCTGATGTAGAAAAAGCCATTGCGAAACGCCTCGAACTCGATCCCGTGACCAGGGGCGGACATGATGAAGATAACCGCCCGTCCATACTGGTGGTGGATGATAATGCCGCAACGCTTCGCAGTATCAAGACGATGCTGGATGATGAATTCGATGTGACACTTGCGACCTCCGGGATGAAGGCAATGACGATGATAGGGAAAAGACGCCCGGATCTCATCCTTCTTGACTACGAGATGCCTGTGTGCGATGGGAAGCAGACTCTTGAGATGATAAGAAGCGAGGAGGATATTGCAGACATACCGGTCGTCTTTTTGACGGGAGTTAATGACAGACAGCATATTCAGGCGGTTCTCGCGCTGAAGCCGTCAGGGTATATGCTCAAGCCCGCTGTCAGGGAGACACTTGTGGCCGCCATAAAAAAGGCTTTGGCATGAGGAACCGGAGGTCGGTCAGATGAGATCAGCTATGCTAAAGAATGCAGCAGCCGTATTCTGGATCGTTGTTTTATTACTTATACTTCCATGCCCGGCAGCTAATGCGGCAGATGATCCTGGGTTGTCATCAAGGGATTTTATTGCAGAATACGAGGCGAGATCGTACGGAGCCGATCATGGTCTGGCTTCTGCCGAGATAAATGCCATAGCGCAGACTAAGGACGGCTATCTGTGGGCCGGAACTTATTCGGGGCTCTACAGATATGACGGTTCGCGATTTGAAAAGATCTCGCTCGATGAACGCATAAACAGCGTCACGGAGCTTTACGCGGACAGCAGGGGAAGACTGTGGATAGGCACCAATGACAGCGGTCTGTGCTGCTATGATGTTGCAGACGATGAACTTATTTTCTACACTGCCGGGGACGGACTGGCCTCAAATTCCATAAGGTCTCTGTGCGAAAATGACAGAGGAGATCTTTATGTGGGTACTGTGTCCTATATGTCTGTCATAGACGCGGACAGCGGAAATATTGACACTCATGAGGAATGGAGCGATCTGACAGGTGTAAGATCCATGACTCATGACGGCAGGGGTGTGATAGCGGGCGTCACCAACGGAGGTCTGCTCTTTTTCCTTAAGGACAGAACTCTGATCGAAACCGATACACTCGATGAGGACGGTGTGTATTATGAGGCTGTTTCCGCCGACGGAAAGGGCGGATATCTTGTGGGCACATCGACGACGGAAATGATCAGGATGAGATTTGACGGTTCCAGGATAAAAAGGTTAAGGAGCATAAGCACAGGAGATATTTCATACTTTAACCACATAGTTTATGACGAAGCCACCAGCGGATATTTTTTCTGTGCGGAAAACGGCCTGGGCTATGTGTCCGATGAAGGATATGTGACACCGCTGATGCAGGACAGATTTGACAGTTCCGTGAGTGATGCCATTATAGATTATCAGGGCAATGTGTGGTTCGTATCAAACAAGCAGGGAGTCCTTGAGTATTCCCAAAATCCCTTTGTGAATGTATTTGTACTTGCGGGGATAGACAGTGATGTGGTAAACGCGCTTCTTGTCGAGGGAGATGATCTGTATATCGGCATGGACAGCGGACTTGAGGTGCTTGACAAGAATACATTTGTCAGGAGATCCTATCCGTTCCTTAAGCAGTTTGAAGGTGTGAGAGTCAGACACATAGCCTCGGACAGTAAGGGAAATGTGTGGGTCAGCACATATGGAAAGGCAGGTCTGGTGAAGATCAGTCCGGACGGGACGACAAAGGAGTTCAATGAATCTGTCGGAACTATGGGCGGCAGGTTCAGATATGTTATGGAGCTCTCGGATGGAACGATACTGGCAGCGAGCAATCTGGGCCTGACCTATATCGAAAACGACAGGGTGACGGGAGTGCTCGGCGAGAACGAGGGGTTGGACGCACCGCAGATACTCACGATGGTTGAGGATAACAATACTGTAATAGCGGGCACGGACGGCGCGGGCATATATTACATAAAGAACAAGAAGGTCATAGGTCACAAGGGAAACGAAGACGGACTGGATACTCTGGTAGTGCTCAGGATAGTGCCATGCAGGGGGGGATTTATCTACGTGACCAGCAACGCCCTCTACTACGATGACAGAGTATCGGTGACGAAACTGGATGCTTTCCCCTACAGCAACAACTATGATGTGCGCGTTGTCGGCGGAAATGAGGCATGGATCTCGTCAAGTGCCGGGATTTTCATAGTGCATCTCGAGGATCTCGTGGAAAACGGTGAGTACAGATATGCGCTGCTTGATTATTCGAGAGGCTTTGACACTACGCTTACGGCAAATGCATGGAATGCAATGCTGGATAATAACGGCACACTGCTTCTTTGCTGCACGGATGGTGTGAGACAGATATCCACGCTCGATTACAATTCCTTTGACACCTCATACTTTATCAGGCTGGGGAGTGTCACCTGCGATGATGCAAAAATCTCCGCGGATGACGACGGGGTATATGTTATCCCTAAGAACGCGAGAAGGATACAGATTCATGCATCGGTGCTCAACTACACGCTCTCCAATCCGCTGGTCAGGATGTACCTGGAGGGTGCAGCCGATGAGGGCTTTACGGTTTATCAGAATGAGCTTGTGCCGTTGTCTTATACCAATCTTCCCTACGGCGATTACACTCTTCATGTACAGACCATTGACAGCACGGATTATTCCCTTCTCAGGGAGGAAACCTTTAAGATCAGGAAGGACGCGAGGCTTGTGGATTTGCTCGCGTTCAAGCTCACGGCTGTGGCGCTGGCGATATTCTTTGCGGGCTTCTTTGTGTGGTGGTTCCTTCGGACCACGATAATCAACAGGCAGTATGAGGAGATCAGGCAGGCAAGGGATGAGGCCGAGCGCGCAAACAGTGCCAAGTCCAGATTCCTCGCCAATATGAGTCACGAGATCAGAACGCCCATAAACACGATAATGGGTATGGATGAGCTGATCCTCAGGGAGAATGCGAGTCCCACGGTGACCGGTTATGCGAGAGACATCATGCACGCATCGGAGTCTTTGCTTTCCATAGTCAACGATATACTGGATCTCTCCAAGATCGAGTCCGGGAAGATGAACCTGGTTGAGAAGGAGTACGACACGCGCGCCCTGATCAGGGGACTCATCACGATGATCCTTGTGAAAAGCGCGGCTAAGGATCTCACGTTCAACACCGAGATCGATCCCGGGCTTCCGTCGCGTCTGTACGGCGATGACGGGAAGATACGCCAGGTTTTGCTGAATCTTCTGACCAATTCCGTAAAGTATACGGAAAAAGGTTCCTTCACCCTTAGGATAAATGCCGTGCCCGGAGAAGGAGATATGGTCCGCATGGATTACAGCGTGAGCGACACAGGAATAGGCATCAGACAGGAGGATATGGACAAGCTGTTCTCGGCGTTTGAGAGGCTTGATGAAAAGAGGAACAGCGGTATCCAGGGGACAGGTCTGGGACTCGATATCTCAAGGCAGTTCGTGGCTCTGATGGGAGGCGAATTGAGGTGCGAGAGCGTGTACGGTGAGGGGTCTACGTTTGGTTTTTCGCTGGAGCAGAAGGTGATAGACGCAACTCCCATCGGAGAGTTCAGGATCGATGATGAAACGGCCGGCAGCAGGGAGGAGTACAAACCTGTGTTTATTGCTCCTGAAGCTGAGGTTCTGGCGGTAGATGACAACATCATGAACCTCAAGGTACTGGAGGGGCTGCTTAGACCGACGAAAGTGAGGCTTACGACCGCGATGAGCGGAAGGGAGTGTCTGGAAAAGCTTGCCGGCGGACATTTTGATATAGTGCTGTTGGATCACATGATGCCGGAGATGGACGGGATAGAGACCCTGCACGAGATCAGAAAAACAGACAGCGAGACGCCGGTCATTGCTCTTACGGCAAATGCAGTCGGTGATGCATCGGAGTATTATCTGGGAGAGGGCTTTAACGGCTATCTGTCCAAACCTGTGAATTCGGGGAAACTTGAGGAGACGCTGGCAAAATATATAGATACATGACGGTGTTTTCTTTGACGCAGGTGCTTTTTGTGGTATACTGTAATAACTTAAGCTGTTGACTGCGGAGATTGACCGCCACAAGATGACCGGAGGTTACGGATGCAGAGAGTATTAACACAGAGAGAGATCGATGCGCTTATTGATGCGCTGAACGAGGTGCGTGAGGACGGCGGTGAAAAGACACTCACCGATGTGATAGCAGCCAAGGGCGGCGTGTTGTCGCAGGAGGAGATAGATGCTCTGATCGATGCGCTCAGGGAGGCAAAGGACAGGAAGGGAGACATCGAGATGCCTGCGTTCCATTCCGAACCTCAAGGTGTGCTGACGCAGCCGGAGATCGATTCTCTTGTGGAAACACTGTTCGAGATCAGAAAGTATGACGGAAAACACAAATATGCCGATACCGGCGTCGGTGATCTTACGGTCCTCTCGCAGAGGGAAATAGATGCACTCATAGAGACGCTCATGAGCGTGAAAGGGCGGCACGAAGAGACTACGTGATACGGGCAACAAAAGCGAGGTATAAATGAAAGCTGATTTCAGGGCGGCACTTGAGGGCAAGGATCTCCCTATACTGACGCTTGATAACAAATGGCACAAGCTTTTTACCCAGAGAGAGAAGACACCGGAGATAGATGAACTCGCGGATGATATCAATGCTCTCATGGAGAAGCAGGCCAAGCTGCGCGATGATGAGAAAAAGGTGAAGGCGCTCAAGAAGAAACTCATGAGCGAAATAATGGAGCTTCGTGACAGAGTGGCCAGGGAGGGAGAGAAGTCAAAAGCCTCCAAAGAGCTTGATGAACACACACGGCTGATCAACGACTGCAACGACAGGATCGAGCAATATCAGGACGAGTTGATAGATATTCCCAGAGAGATATATCAGAAGAACATGAAGCTGATGATGCTCTCTATGGATATTTGTTATGAGAAACTCGAAAGAAACAGCGATCACATCGAAGAGATAGATAAGTGGATCACTGCGACGCGCATAGAACTGAAAAAGCAGATAATAGAGAAGCAGCGCAGAGAGGTGGAGAATTTCAATCTTTATTCGTATATGCATGACATTTTCGGGGCGGAGGTCATCGAGATCTTTGATATTGGCTACGACCCCGAAAAACAGCATCCCATCAGAACCATGAATATCGACTCCAGAGCAGGCGGTGCTGAAGGCGGTATCGTGGGCGGAAATCCCGCAGGATAAGGAAAACCGATATGGAATATATAGTTAACGCTGAAGAGATGAGACTTGCGGACATTAATACGTCCCGGGTGTTCGGACTCTCCGGCGCTGTTCTTATGGAGAGAGCGGCACTGGAGGTGGTGAACGCAATAATGAGCGATCATGCCGGAAAAGGGCTAAACAGCGCGCCCAGGGTACTCATTTTTGCGGGAGCAGGAGGCAACGGCGGCGACGGCATGGCGGTAGCCAGGATACTGCATCAGAGAGGCTTGCAGACCCTTCTTGTGACGGTGGGTGAGATAGCCGATCTGAGTCCTGCTGCACGAGATCAGCTCGATACTGCCATGAAATACTCCGTTCCTCTCATTTGCCTAAGGCAGACCGATGAGGTCGAGGCGGTGAGGATGGTTACTGAATGGAGATTTGACTATGTGGTCGACGCGATATTCGGTACGGGCGTTTCGAGACCGCTCTCCGGCATACAGGCCGCTGCGGTGTCTCTAATCAATCTCCTTACGGATAAGGAGAACGGGGGCCTGACTTGTGTGAGCATCGATATGCCGAGCGGCATAAACAGTGATAACGGTGAGGTGTGCGGGATAGCCGTGAAGGCGGATCTCACGGTGACGATGAACCACAAAAAGAGAGGACTGGTGCTGTATCCCGGGACCGCTTATGCCGGAAGGATCATAAAGGCGGATGCGGGTATAACTGCCGAGAGCTTTCTTGAGAGACTTCCCTCTGTCAGGGCATACAGCGAGGCGCCGGAGGAGCTTTTGCCGCCAAGAAACGGTTCATTTAACAAAGGTGATTACGGAAAACTGCTTATAATAGCGGGGAACGGCTGTATCGGCGGTGCGGCGATCCTGTGTGCAAGGGGTGCGATGGCAGTGGGCGCCGGTATGACAAAGGTTTTCACCGAGAAGAAAAACCGGACTGCGCTGTTGTCAACTGTACCCGAGACTCTCGTGGATGTGTGGGATGAAGAGGAACCCGTTGACAGGACTCTGGAAAGACTGGGCAATATTCTTCCGTGGGCCGGAGCCTGTGTGATAGGCCCCGGAATAGGAACCGACGAGAGAGCAAAAGCCATGCTGGGCCTGGTCCTTGACGAGTGTGAGATACCGCTTGTGATAGATGCGGATGCAATCAATATCATTTCCGGGAATGAAGAATTTAAGGAGAGTCTGAGAGCGTATGCCGAAAAAGGAGTCCAGCCTGTGCTCACTCCCCATGTCGGTGAATTTGCGAGACTCTCAGGCATGGAGATCGCAGATGTAAAGAAGGATGTTGTAGATGCAGCCCGAAGGACTGCCGGGGATCTGAAGTGCACGCTGCTCCTGAAGGATTCGCGCTCAGTCACGGCACAGGCCGGCCGGGACGAAAGCGTTATAAATCTGACGGGAAACAGCGGAATGGCCACAGCCGGCAGCGGTGATGTGCTTGCCGGTATGATCGGCGCGCTCTCTCTTCGCGGAACAAAGATAGGGGATCCTGCCTCTGTCGGCGCATATATCCACGGTATCGCGGGTGATGCGGCTGCCGCCGTGCTCGGAGAGGCTGCGATGAGTGCGGGTGACATAGCCGATGCGGTAAAGGAAGTGTTTAGATGAGTGGAAGACATCTGGGACATACAGCGAGGGCTGCAGTATATATTCATATGGACAGGATACTCCACAATCTGAGGGAGATCAGGAAGAGGCTGCCCGGGGGGACAAAGGTACTTGCCGTCCTAAAGGCCAATGGATACGGGCACGGTGCCGCTGCCATAGCACATACTCTCGAAAATGAGGACGGCATATGGGGTTATGCACTGGCGACAGCAGAGGAGGCTATTGCGCTGAGGGATGCCGGTATAAGAAAGCCGTTGATGATACTCGGATATACCTGGGAGTATGCCTATGAGATGCTGATCGAGCGCGAGATCAGGATGGCGGTGTTCAGGGACGACATGATAGATGATATCGCCGGGGCTGCGGAAAAAGCCGGAAAGAATGCACTTGTGCATATCGCCGTGGATACGGGGATGTCCAGGATCGGTGTAAAGCCCGATGAAACCGGGATCAAAACTGTAGAAAAAGCCTGGAGTGCACGAGGGATCGAAGTAGAGGGTATATTTACCCACTTTGCGGGTGCTGATGAAGCCGATTTGACAGGGGCTTACAGGCAGCTCGAGCTTTTTGACGGATTTGTAGATGAGCTTAATGCGAAGGGCATAGATATACCGCTGGTGCATTGTGACAACAGTGCTGGCATGCTGGTTCTGCGCCATGGCATAAGAGATCTTGCCCGCGCAGGTATAACCATGTACGGGATGTGGCCATCGGATGACGTGTCCAGGGATCTGATAGATTTAAAACCCGCTCTCACAATGAAGAGCCATATCGTTCATGTGCACGATATCCCCGAGGGAACACGCGTGAGCTACGGCGGAACCTGGAGTGCACCGAGACCTTCGAGGATCGCTACGATCCCTGTTGGTTATGCGGACGGGTATCCCAGGAGCCTCTCAAACAAAGGCGAGGTGTTGATCCACGGGAAGAGGGCCCATATAGTCGGCAGGGTATGCATGGATCAGATGATGGTGGATGTGACCGACATACCGGGCGTTGCTACCGAGGATGAAGTGGTGCTGATCGGTAGAGACGGCGAAGATGAGATAACGGTGGAGGAGCTCGGCAGTATAAGCGGAAGGTTCAATTATGAGCTTGTCTGCGACATAAGTGAGAGAGTGCCGAGGGTAGTGGTGTGATCTTCGCTCTTAACTAAACCGTTTTCTGGCCTCCTCATAACGGGCGTTGATCTCCTGAATAGCACTTGTGTCACCATCCTGATTGTCGGGATGGTATATCTTGGCAAGAGATCTGTATTTTTTTTCTACACTTTCCAGACTGTTGCATCCCGCAAAGAAATCAAAACCGGAAGAATCCCGGCGATCATTTCTGAAGCTGTCGTCTCTGCGTCCGGTTTGCTGATTCCTGCGGTTTCTGCTGGAGTATTCTGCGTCCTCGTATGCATTTCTGCGGTCTCTGTGGGTATACTCTTCGCTTCTGTACGTATTTCTGCGGGCTCTGCGTGAGTATTCTGCATCTTCGGTTGTTTCTTCTTCAATGTTATAATCTTCATCGTAGTAGTCATCGATCGCCTGCTGATGCCTGCGACGCTTTTCTTCACGGCTGTTTGGGGACTTACGCCTGCCGGTCCTTCTTCCGCCATCTTGTGAGTCATTTCCGGCATCTGACCCATATCCGTAATCGTATCCGCCGTCATAGTCATCATCGTATCTGTCATCGTACCTGTTGCGGCTGTCATATCTGTCGGCAGATCTGCGTCTGACATCATAACCATCAACGTAGCTGTCATCATATCCGTCATCATAGCGGTCATCGTACCTGTTGTAGCGTCCACCTTCTCTGTAGGTATCATCTTCGAATTCGTCAGCGTGCCGTCTCAGCCATGCGTCATAATTGCGTTCATAGTGACGTTTTGCACTTTTGGGGAACAGGAAGAAGTATCTGTCACGGATCTGAAGAAACGGTGATTTTCGTGAAATGATACCGTAAATGATATATATGATACCGTCGCAGGCGATGAGCCACGGCATTACCGGGATCGAAGCGACAAGAGTGTGTGCTGTGAGCAGTACTACTGTTACGGGAAGAGCGAGAATAACAGCTGCAACGAGTATGATTGCAGATAGGACAGCGCTGCTGCCTGCGCGCAGATCTTTGACAAGAAATATCAGTGACCCCATTGAAGCCACAAAGGGAGAAGCATCAGGGTGAAAGAAAAATGCAGCCGGCAGGATATCAGTCCCGGTAAAGGCTTTATATACGATGATCACGGCAGTGGCAATGATCACCGTTACAAAGACAGGAGCGATACAGGCTGCAAGCCTGAAGATGCGGCTGATCATCCCGAAGATAAATCCCAGAATAGAGAGCGCACCCTTTAGTATAGTGATCAGAACCGTGATCACTGCTGTAACAACAAGACTTATCACCAATTTACCTCCAATGTAACGGAGGTATTATAATGCATAAGGCCTTTTCTTTCAAGCAAAAGAAATCCCCGGTATTGTTGTTGCATGCCCGCTGGCCTGGTTCTCGGCATGTCAAAACATATTTTTTGTTTTTGACATGCCTGCCGGCCGGGTTCTCGGCATGTCAAAACAGATTTTTTGTTTTTGACATGCCTGCCGGCCTCTCGCCGGCAGGTCCGGCAAGATTTGGTATATCATTGTTATGCCTTTCACATATTCCCCAAAAGCTTATCTTTGCACACGCCGCAGAACTCTCTGAGCATGTTATTGGGGAGAAAATACGGATTTGATGTGGAAGCGATCCCGAAAGCATGTTCAAAACCCTGTTTTTTTGCGATCGCCACCCCTCTGTATACGTGAAAATCATTTGTCACTACACCGATCTTTATCGTTCTGATATCGATTGAGCTCTCCTTGAGAAGTGCGGCACTGTATCGGATATTCTGTACTGTGTTAAGTGCGCTGTTTTCAATGACGAGCCGTTCTGCCGGGATGCCTGACCCGATTAAGTACTTCTGCATTCCCAAAGCCTCCGCATATGGCTCGTTATACCCTTGACCGCCTGTCACTATGCACATAGTCTGCGGGTGATCCTCGAGATATTCCACCGCTTTATCAAGCCGGTACTTCAGTACAACACTCGGACCACTCTCATATACCTGCGCCCCCAGCACTATGATATAATCCGTATCATTATCCCCATTCCGGCGAAAGCCGCTTAGTATCAATCCTTCGACAAAGATGAACAGCAAAAGACATGCGCCAAACACAATAAATGACACTCTGCGAAATATTACGGGAACCTTTTTCCAAATGCTCTTCTTTGCAGCAGCCGCATGTAAAAAGCATATGATCCCGCCGGCAAACCAGATCAAATAGAAAGCCGTGCCGCTGCCGACCATACGAACAGAAAAACCATATAGACAAAAGATGATCCCGAGGATCAAATATACTATAAATGCATATGCCATTGCACTTTCCGATTCTTCCCCGACGCTGTCCTGTGATTTATCGTGCTTCTTTTTTGTATACCAGCATCCCGTTTCCGTAGGGATCATCTTCGGCGCCGTGTTCCTCATTCACAAATATGTAACCTGCTTTTTCAAGCACTCTTGCCGAAGCCGCGTTTCCATGAACAACACGTCCATAGCAGGTTGTCGCGCCGAATCTGCTGAATGAGAATGCTGTCATTGCTTCAAGAACCTCTGTTGCCAGTCCCTTTCCGCTGTATTTTTCACAGATCTGATAACCTATTTCAACCGAGTCCGGCTGTCCCTCAACTTCGCTGACACCGGTATCGCCGATCAGCTCCCCGGTCTCTTTAAACTGAATTGCAAGAACAAAAGGCAGACGGTTCCCCTCAACACAATCACTGAAAAAACTGACAGCTTCCCGGGCTTCATCGACATCAGCATAACTTTCGTTCGGAAACCATTTCTTCACTTTTTCCTCTGCATGATTTTCATATAATCGTGCAGCATCTTCAGGCTCAAGTTTTCTTGCCAGAACACGTTCAGTCTCAAAATAAGCATTCATGGCATCCTTCCTTCTTTTGCATGGCATGATACCGGTATTTAAACCGCATCCTCGCCGGAACCCGGGATTTCAGTGTCACCCTTCGAGAGCTTTTTGAATTTCTTTATCGCAAGAATCGTGATGATGATCTCAAACACCAGGAACACCAGCAGGAAAACGTCTCTTCCCGAGCTCAGGCAGAAATCGTAAAATCCATGCAGTAATACGGGTATCAGAAGCGCCTTTTTCAATTCTGTCCCGGACTGCTTCACGTTGCCGCGTGCAGCTTCATACCGGGCTATGCCATAATAGCATCCCATATATATGGCATCGATAACATGCCCCGGAACCGAGAGCAATCCACGCATAAGAGCAAGCCCCACACCTTCATCGATCAGATACAGGATGTTTTCCAGCGTCGCAAAACCGAGAGAGACCACAACCGCATAAAGGACTGCGTCAAAAGTATAGTTGAAAGCCTTGTGTTTCCATGTGCACTTTTTCAGGACAAAGTACTTGCCGCCTTCTTCGACAAGCGCTGTAAAGATGAAATTATCAAGTACTATATACAGCATGCTTTCTTCGCTGATGAACATTTTCGTAATGCCTGTACACGCCAGGCCTATGATTATGGCGCTGGCTGTGGTCAGCATCCCAAAGAAGAACAGTTTCAGCAGAAGCTTCGGCGGCTCCTTCTCGATCTTATCTCCTTTCCATACGATCACAAACAGAACTATACTCGGCAGTACAGCGAGTAATGTAAGCATCTTTCACCTCCCGTAAAATCTGACAACTGTGTATGAAACAACATATCCGGAAAAGAGCCGGGGTGTTGCGGTTGATAACCCATGCGGTATAGTATACCATATATTTTGAGAATTGATCGATACAATATAGTACGAGGAAGCGTAGATTTACTGCAGGATCCGCGCGGGAAGCGGCCCCGTGCGGCACGGCAATACAAAGCAGTCCGGAGGGAATCAGGAAAGACATTGCCGATAATAGATGGGGCGATAAACAGTATGGGTAACAGGATTATTTTTGTATCAGGTCCATGCGGGACCGGCAAATCAACCTTTACAGACAGGTATGCAAGACACCTGGTCTCTGAAAGCGGAAAGGCCGTTTATGTTATTCACGGGGATGATTTTCATGCCGGCTTTGTGGAACCGGAGAATAAGGGCGATTTCTTTGTGAACGGAGAAGCTTCGGATACCGTAAAATGGGAAGATATACTTCAGTTTAATTGGGATTGTATCATTACTACAGCGGACAGAGCACTAGGTAGGGGAGTAGATGTACTGATCGATTATGTCATAGAAGATGAACTGCCAAGAGTGAGAGAACTGGCTTCATTACACAATGCAAAGCTTTATTACATCGTGCTCACAGCTGCGGAAGATGAACTGGAAAGACGCATTCAAAATCGCGGAGATGTAGATATGATCGAACGTGCGAAGTTTTTAAAAAGAAAGCTTGACTCGTTGCCTGAGAACGCCGGACATATCTATGATAATACTGATAAACATCTGGAAGAGGTGATCAGGGAAATAGAACTTGAGGATTACAAAGTGCCGTAAATCACAGAAAAGAGGAAAACATGAAAACATATTATGATGACGGGACGTTGAAGATCCGAAGCATGGTAATGGATGATACAAAGATCCTTTATGACACATATTTGTCCTACGGCTGGCATCCGCAGATAACGATCTATGAGGATTATTACAAAGAGCAGGAAGCAGGCGAAAGGCTTGTTTTCATCGCTGAATATGAAGGAGCCGTGAAGGGTCAGTGTACACTGGTTCTTCATCCCGCAGAAGGTCCCTGGGGCGGCAAGGGTTTTCCTGAAATCGTTGATCTTACTGTATTTTTTGATGTTCATGGAAAAGGGATCGGGAATAAACTGCTCGATGTGGCGGAAAGCGAAGCCGCAAGGGTGTCGGACATGGTATTTCTGGCAGTCGGAGTTCACTCCGGTTATGGTCCGGCACAGCGCATCTATGTGAAACGCGGATATATTCCCGACGGAAGCGGAGTCTGGTATAAAAACAAAGTGCTTGATCAGTATGCACCCTGCGTTAACGACGACGATCTGCTCCTGTTTTTGTCAAAAAGCCTGGTCTGAGTATAAAAAGCCATTTTGCTATAAAATATTAAGAGCAGGGCATCGGAACACAGCTGATTACATGTCGGCAACTGGACCGGAAGATTTTTCCTTACAAAAATTTGCACAGGAGATCTTTACTGTGATGCCGGAATGACGTTTGAGACGCATCCTGCGATCCCTTATGATGACGGAATCTGCCGGATTTATGCTACGATGCCTGAATGACGTTTACGACGCATTCTGCGATCCCTTATGATGACGGAATCTGCCGGATTTGTCTTCATACGACGGAAACAACAGTCCTGTCGGACCTGCTGGCGAGAAACTGCAAGCTATGGTAAGATATTTTTGTCACTCTGACGATGAACATGTTGTCAACAAAGAAATCGCCGCAATGAATGAAATCGTCCGGCGGGTAAAGGCAGACAAGGAGGCCACATGGATAAAAACATCATTAAAAGAAATGAGCTGCTCTCAGCACAGGTGATCAAAGGACTGGAGTCCAGAAACATGACCGGTTATTATGCGGCAGACAAAAAGGAAGCATTGGAAAAAGCTCTTGAGATCATACCCAAAGGCAGTACCGTCACCATGGGCGGTGGTATGAGCGTTCATGAGATAGGCCTGGTTGAAGCACTTAAAAGCGGCGAGTATGACTTCATCGACAGAGACGCCGTTGAAGATAAGAGAGCCGCAATGCTCGCAGCTTATGATGCGGATTTCTTTCTTTCAAGCGCCAACGCTATCACACAGGATGGCGTGATCGTCAATATCGACGGCAATTCCAACCGTGTCTCGGCGATAGCACAAGGGCCGAAAAAGGTTCTGTTCATTGTCGGCATGAACAAGGTCTGTGATGATGTTGACGGTGCCATGAAACGTGCGCGCAATGTGGCCGCGCCCATAAATGCCCAGCGTTTCGGGCTTTCCACACCGTGCTCATCAACCGGAACCTGTATGAACTGCAAGTCCCCCGACACCATCTGCTGCCAGTTTCTAATCACTCGCTATTCCAGGCACAAGGACAGGATACATGTGATACTTGTCGGTGACAATCTGGGATTCTGAAGGCGCTGTTTGCAGTCCGGTACAATATTTTGATCATGTGCCGTCATATACCGGTGCTGTTGTCACCCGGAAGCAGCAGAGATTGGCGGGCATGTGAAAAGCAGAAATCTTTTTTTGACATGTCTGGATTGTGGCCGGTAGACATGTAAAAAGCGGAAAATCTGCTGTGACATGTCTGGGTTGTGGCTAGCGGGCATGTGAAAAGCGGAAATCTTGTTTTGACATGTCGGATTTGTGGCTGGTGGGCATGTGAAAAGCGGAAATTCTGTTGTGACATGTCTGGAGCTAAGCCGGCAGGCATGTGAAAAGCGGAAAATCTGCTGTGACATGTCTGGTTTGTGGCTGGTGGGCATGTGAAAAGCGGAAATTCTGTTGTGACATGTCTGGAGCTAGGCCGGCAGGCATGTGAAAAGCGGAAAATCTGCTGTAACATGTCGGTTATCAAGCTAGCAGGCATGTGAAATGAGAAAAATCTGTTCTGACATGTGTAGAGCTAGGCCAGCGGACATGTGAAAAGCAAAAATCTGCATACACCCCCTTACAATCCCCTGCGAAGACGGACTCAGCCGGATCTACCTTTATGCCGACGGAAACAACAACCACGGAACAATAACGGAAACAACCACGGAACAATAACGGAAACAATAACGGAAACAACAACAATCTGTCGTGCTTGACGGCAGGATGCATTTTTGTTATCATTTATTCCGTATGTGTATGTGGAAAGTGAGGTTGTGCTCTGCATCAACCTGCATAGATAACCGGAGAGGAAACTGATGGAGGAATCGGATAAACCCGGAGAGGATAATAATATAAAACAGGGCGGGAATACCGCAATGACGGATAAAAAGCATAAGACCGGGTCAACAAGCGACAGCCGCGATAAAGATATGCCGAAAACCATGGCTGCAAATAAAATTCCGGATAACAATCCGGATAAGACCGGTGCAGAGAAGCAGGACAGAAGCGCATATCCGGATAAGACCGGTGCAGAGAAGCAGGACAGAAGCGCACATCCGGATAAGACCGGTGCAGAGAAGCAGGACAGAAGCACTCATCAGGATAAGTCCGGTGCAGAAAAGCAGGACAGAAATACACATCAGGATAAGGCAGCAAAGGCCCAGAAGAGATCTGTATTCGATGCCATAAAGGATATACTCAGAGGTGGGACGGTCACTGAAGAAGACATATTGAAGGCCGTGAACGAAGGACAGGAGAAAGGCGTCCTTGAAGCCTCAGAGGCCGATATGATATCCAATATTTTTGAGTTTTCCGACAAGGAAGCGCAGGATATCATGACACACCGTGCGTCAATCGTGGGAGTTGACGGCAGCATGACGCTTGAGGAAGCAGTCCGCTTCATGCTTGAGAGCAACAACAGCCGATTTCCGGTATATCTTGAGAATATCGATCATATCATAGGCATACTCAATATCCGCGATGCGGTGAAAAGGCTTTATCAGAATGATGTGAATGATGTTCCGCTCAGGAAGATTAAGGGGTTGTTAAGGCAGCCGAGGTTTGTGCCTGAGACAAGAAACATAGATAAGCTTTTCAGAAGTATGCAGTCGACCAAGACACAGATGGTCATAGTGATCGATGAATATGGTCAGACTGCCGGCCTTCTCTCCATGGAAGACATTCTCGAAGAGATAGTCGGGAACATCATGGATGAGTATGATGAAGATGAAATATATATCGAGCCCACCGCAAATGCCGGCGAATTCCTCATAGACGGCAAGACGCCGCTGGAGGATATTGAAGAGAGATTCGGGACTCATTTTGAGGAAAGTAATTTTGAGACGATCGGCGGGTTTCTTATTTCGAAGCTCGACAGGATACCCGATGATGACGAGGATATGAGTGATTTTTATGCGGTAGTTGGCGATTACGAGTTCAGTGTTAAACAGGTGCATGCTCACAGGATCGAGAGCGTGCTTGTTAAAACAGTAAAAGGAGCATAAGGTATGTCCGGACACAGTAAATTTGCGAATATTAAACACAAGAAGGAAAAGAACGATGCCGCAAAGGGCAAGATCTTCACGATCATCGGGCGAGAGATCGCAGTGGCGGTGAAGGAGGGAGGTTCCGATCCCAACAACAACTTCAAACTGGCAACAGTTATTGCCAAGGCCAAGGCCAACAACATGCCCAATGATACGATCGAGAGAGGCATTAAAAAGGCAGCAGGCGAAAACGGAGACGTGACCTATATTAACAACACCTACGAAGGTTACGGACCGGGAGGCACCGCTATCATAGTGGAGACGCTTACCGATAATGCCAACAGGACAGCTGCCAACGTGAAGGCCGCGTTTTCAAAGGGAAACGGCAATGTCGGTACGCCGGGCTGTGTTTCTTATATGTTTGACAAAAAAGGACAGATCATCATCGACAGGGAAGAGTGCGATATGAGCGCCGATGACATGATGATGCTGGTTCTTGATGCGGGGGCGGAGGATCTCAAGGAAGAGGAAGACAGTTTTGAGATACTGACATCGCCGGATGATTTCCAGGCGGTCCTCGAAGCAATCAACGGAGCAAATATCCCCACGGTATCTGCTGAAGTCACGATGATCCCTCAGAATTATGTCGAAGTGACTGATGAGACTGCGGTCAAAGGACTTACAAGGATACTGGATATGCTTGATGAGGACGATGATGTCCAGGCTGTCTATCACAACTGGGATGAGCCCGACTGACCGGGAGTGTTGGGCTTAAGATGGCACTGAAGAAAACCTGGTTCAGTTATTTCGTATGGGGCGTGTTTGTCGCTTTTCTGGCGGCATCGGTGACCATGTTCTGGTTTATGTCCGGCATTTTGCCGGGAGAACTGAGGGTGTCGCTTTCAGCGGGGCTTTCCATACTGACGATGCTGGCCGTATGCCTGATCACATTTGCACTCGGCAGATTTGTCACATACCTCAGGGAGAGGATGGAACCGGATCCCAAGGTAGTGGATATCTTTGAGTTTATCACTGCAGGGGTGCTGTTTTTATGCTCGTTCATCTCCAGGATCTCGTTCCTTTCAAAACACATCAACGAAATAAACGATTCCTCGGGACTTTACGAGGAAGCCATGATAGTGGCTGACGGGGAGAGCGAGCTTGAGGATCTGTTGTCAATCCTTACGACAAGAATTGTCGGACTGTTTCTCAGAATAGCAGGAAACCGCATTATCGTGGCTGCTGTCGTTATGGCGGTCCTGCAGACTCTGATGGTACTGTGTTTTTATATCGCTGTCAGACTGATAACCGGAAGGGTGGCTGCGATAACTGTCGCTGTTATCACCGGCTTTACGCCGGTGGGTTATATCAGACTGCTTGTGGTGCAGAATCAGGTGCTGTTTTTCCTGCTCTTTGCGGTAGAACTGCTTTTGATAGCTATATATATGCATCTGTCGGGTACCGGGATCTGTGAGAAGTGGTTCTGGATTCCATTCTTTGTTGTTGTGGGAGCGGCAATGGGCTTTATGGCTTATGTCGATCTGGCCACGGTCATACTGTGGATACCGCTTCTTGCAACGCTCCTCATGCCGAGACCGCAGATCTGGCGGGAGCTGGTGAGACTGGCAATCATTTTTGCCGGATTCCTTGTGATGTTTGGCATTATGATAATTCAGGAGGATGGGGTATCGTCGTTTGGGGATACGCTGACTTCGATCTTTGAGATATATTTTCAAAATACCAATACGGTAAAACTGTTTTATCTGCCTCTTAACAACTATCCATTCTATATAACGCTGGTCACCTTTATGTCTGTTGTACTTGTTACATTCTGGAGGGACAGGGAAAGGGATCTGACTTCGCTGTGGCTTGTGTTGTTTCTTGTTGCGGCTCTGGTGGTTCCTTTTTTTGGCCTTACAAGGTTAAATGACCAGGATCTGCTTACATTCTGCTATGCTGCTGTGCTGGGAGCCGGACTTACATGTCTCGCGACGCCTGATGTGGAAAAGATACGCAAAGATGCGGAAGCTCAGGATGCGATGCATGAGTATCCTTATCCGGAACAGCAGATGATACCGGGTCAGCCGATTTCCGGAATACCCGGCCAGCAGATACAGGGATTACCCGGTCAGCAGGTACAGGGATTGCCGGGTCAGCCGATTCACGGAATACCCGGCCAGCAGATACAGGGATTACCCGGTCAGCAGGTACAGGGATTGCCGGGTCAGCAGATGCAGGGAATACCCGGTCAACAGATTTCCGGGCTGCCTGGTCGGCAGCAGATCCCTCAGTTTACTCAGGCTGCACCTATGCCTGAGATCGTTGATCTTGACAGGGTGCCGGAGGGAATGGTTCTTCCTCAGGGTGACGGGAGTGATGATGGAATATCGCGGATGCGAATGCCGGAACAGACGGTGGCAGCTCCGCTTGGTATAGATCGCGGACAGGAGGTTACGACAATGAATAATGATGGCAGCAAACAGGGAACACCCGAAGTTCAGCTTACGAAAGATGCGCAGAAGGCACTTGCAAGAGCTGCAAAGTTAAAGGCCAAGGAAGAGGCCAAGGCAGCAAAGCTTGCTGCCAAAGAGGCAAAAAAAGCCGAGAAGATCCTTAAGAAGCATATGAAGAACGGCGGTGATCCGGAAACTGTAGCGGCATTGACAGGAGCAGCCGGCGCGGCAGCGGGAACCGCAGGAGCTGCACTGGGCGCTGCAGGAACGGCCGCGGGAGCAGCAATGGGTGCAGCCGGAACAGCAATGGGCGCAGCCGGCGCGGCAGCGGGAACCGCAGGAGCAGCACTGGGCGCTGCGGGAACGGCCGCGGGAGCAGCAATGGGTGCAGCCGGAGCAGCACCGATGGGCGCAGCCGCACAGATACCATCACCCGCTGGGACAGGAGCAGTTACCGTGCCGAATATTCAGCCTAACACAGCGCCTGCTCAGAACGGAGCGGATGATTTTGACTTTGCAGTGGGCGGCGATGACGATTTTGACATCTAAGGCATCTGTCAAAATGTGATGATCCTGACATCATACGGCATCAATAAAACTTGATGATCCAAACGTCACACGACGACCTCTGCCTGTATTATAGAATAATCAGTAGAAAGCAGAAAATTTAGAAAGGAAAGCAAATGAGAATTCCCGAAGCATATGAAGTTCTGGAGGAACGGCGCATAGATGACCTGAACTCCGCCAGTGTGCTGCTGAGGCACAAAAAGAGCGGTGCCAGACTTGCCGTACTTTCCAACGACGACGAAAACAAGGTTTTTTATATAGGTTTCCGCACACCGCCCGCTGACTCAACGGGCGTTGCTCATATTATCGAGCATACGGTGCTGTGCGGCTCAAAGAACTTTCCGGTAAAGGATCCTTTCGTTGAACTTGCAAAGGGATCGCTTAACACCTTTTTAAATGCGATGACATATCCGGATAAGACTGTTTATCCGATCGCCAGCTGTAACGATCAGGACTTCAGAAATCTCATGCGTGTCTATCTTGACGCTGTGTTTTATCCCAATATCTACACGGAAAAGAAGATTTTCATGCAGGAGGGCTGGCATTATGAAATGGAGTCGGCCGATGGTGATCTGGGGATCAACGGTGTGGTTTATAATGAGATGAAGGGCGCATATTCTTCTCCCGATGATGTGCTCGCAAGGCAGATATTGAATTCGCTGTATCCCGATACCACTTACGGAATCGAGTCCGGCGGAGATCCTGAGGTCATACCCGAACTCACTTATGAGGCTTATCTTGATTTCCACCGCAGGTATTATCACCCTTCGAACAGTTATATATACCTGTACGGCAACATGGATGTGGAGGAGAGGCTTAAATTTATTGATGAAGCCTACCTCGGTGCATTTGAGAAAATAGATGTCGATTCGCAGATCGGGGATCAGAAAGCATTCGAAGCCCCGAAGGAGCTGGAGTTTGAATATCCAATCCTCGATGAGGAGGATGAAAAGGACAAGACCTTCTTAAGCTACAACTGCACCGTGGGAACAAGCCTTGATCCGAGACTTACGATCGCTTTTGACGCCATTGATTACGCGCTGTGTTCATCGACCGGCGCCGTCATAAAAAAGGCGCTGACCGACGCCGGAATAGGGCATGAGATCTTCAGCAGCTGGGATTCCGGGATCAAACAGCCGTATTTCTCGATCGTGGCCAAGGATGCTGATTACGCTCAGAAGGACGAGTTCTTAAGGATCATCAGGGAGGAACTGGAAAAGATCGTCAAAAACGGTTTTGAGAAGAGATCACTTCTTGCAGCTCTCAATCATGGTGAGTTCAAATACAGGGAGGCGGATTTCGGAAGACTTCCCAAGGGCCTTATCTACGGGCTTCAGATGTTTGACAGCTGGCTCTATGATGACATGCTTCCCTGGATACACATAGAATCCGGCGCTATATATAAAGAGCTGAAGATGAAGATCGATTCCGGATACTTTGAGGAACTGACAAAGAAATACCTGCTTGATAATCCGCACAGGACGGTTCTGTCTCTGCGCCCCAAGAAGGGACTGACTGCGAAAAAGGAGGAGAAGCTGAAGAAGCGCCTTGCCAAATACAAGGCATCTTTGTCAAGTGAGCAGATAGATGAGATCGTTAACGATACAAAGGCGCTCAGGGATTATCAGGAGAGCGCGGACGCACCGGAGGATCTGGCAAAGATCCCGCTTCTTTCGAGAGAGGATATGAAAAAAGAGGCGGACATGCTCATCTACAAAAAATCCGAAATAGCGGGAGTCCCCGCACTTCTTCACGATGTGTTCACAAACGGCATAGCGTATATCAGCTTTGTCTTTGATATCACGGATATGAAGGATGAACTGATCCCGTATGTGGGGGCGCTTTCACAGCTGACAGGCTACATGAACACAGCCAAGAGAACCTACGGAGAGCTGGACGATGAGATAAACATACTGCTGGGCGATTATGCCACATCAGTCGGTGTATACCCCTCTGCGACAGACGACAGTTATTCATTAAGATTTGAGGTGAGGACAAAGGTTCTGGATGAAAATCTTGAGCACGCATTTTCTCTGATGTCTGAGATCATAACCTCCACTGTCTTTGACGATCCGAAGAGATTGAACGAGATCTTCGAGGAATCAAGGACGAGAGGAGCATCGTCACTCTCATCGGGCGGAAGTCAGACAGCTGCCTTGCGAGCCCTTTCGGGCGTTTCAAAGGTGGCGGGGATATCGGAAATGCTGGGCGGAATAGATGCGCTGCGTCTGGCCGAGGGTTTGTGCGATCTCGTGAAGGATAAGGAAAAAGCACATGCTCTTGCGGGCTTTTTTGACGATCTCTGCGCCATGATATTCAGACCGGAGCGTTTTTGCATCGATCTGATCCATACAGGTGCAAATGAGATCGATGAGAGGTTTGCCGCGCTTACGGATGAATTCAAAAAAAGTCTCTTTGACAGAGAGATACCTGAGCCCGGTGAGATCCCGGTGAAGATAGGCGGTGGTACCAGAGGGAAGGAAGCGTTTACCACGCCCGGACAGGTTCAATATGTCGCGCTTGCCGGGAATTTCAAAAAACACGGATTTGAATACAACGGCGCGCTCAAAGCACTCAAGGTGATGATGAGCTATGACTATCTGTGGCAGAATATCCGTGTTAAAGGCGGCGCATACGGCTGTTCGAGCGTTTACCGGAGAGACGGTGACTGTTTCTTTGCCTCATACAGGGATCCGCATGTGCAGAGGAGCCTGGATGTTTTCAGGGAAGCCGCGGATTATGTGAGGCATTTCAATGCGGACGAGAGAACTCTGACGCAGTTTATCATAGGCGCGGTGAGTGAACTTGATGTGCCGAAATCCGCGTCGGCCAGGGGCGTTTATGCATCGAGCGCCCTGGCTATGAATGTCACGCAGGAGATGCTCCAGAAGGATCGCGATGAGCTCCTTGGTGTGACGGAGGAGGATATCAGGAAGACCGCCGATATCATAGATGCGTTTGTCAGCGACGGCATGCTCTGCGTCGTAGGAAACGCTGAGGGTATAAAGAAGCACGCGGATCTCTTTGACAGCATTGAACCGCTGTCGAGAAAATAAGAGAATCCGGTAATAAGGAAATCCTGGAAGTAAAGAATTACAGAGAATCCGAGAATCCTGGAAGTAAAGGATTACAGAGAATCCGGGAATCCAGGAAGCAAAAGATTACAGAGAATCCGGGAATCCTGGAAGTAAGAGATTACAGAAAATCCGGAAACACGAGAATAACGGACATAAGGAGGTGCAAAAAATGAGGAAGAGAAAAACTGTGATGTCGGAGAAGATTTTTGCCGTGCTTATGTGTGTCATGATGGGGGCGGTACTGTTCGGCTGCGGATCATCAGGGAGTACATCCAAGAGCTCCGACTATTACGCTGAAGAAGAATACGGCGCCGGGGCAACGGCTATGGCGGACAGTGCTTACGAGTCGAACGCGCTCTATGATTCCAAGGCTTATGACGGAGATTACGAAGAGGCATACGAGGATGTTGCGGCGCCTGAAGCACCCTCAGAGCCTGCGAAGGCGGAAACGCCCGCGGATACATCCAGAAAGCTCATCACGACCATGTATATATCTGCCGAGACTGAGAATATGGACGAGCTTCTTGCCAGGGTTGACAGTAAGGTTACAGGCCTGGGCGGCTATATAGAAAGCAGCGATATCCAGAACGGCAGCTACAGGACCTATTCAGACAAAAAGAGATCCTACAGAAATGCCAATCTGACCATAAGGATACCGGCTGCTGCTCTCGCCGGGTTTATCTCCGATTTTCAGGAGCACTCCAATATCACGAGCCAGTCCAAAAATGTCGAGGACGTGACGCTTACTTACGCCGATCTCGAAAGCCACAAGAAGATGCTCAAGGCAGAGGAAAAAAGACTGCTTGAGTTCATGGAACAGGCTGAGACCGTCGAGGATATGATCACGGTCGAGGAGAGGCTGACGGATGTGCAGTATCAGATAGACAGCATGGAGTCGCAGTTAAGAACCTATGACAACAAGATCAACTACAGCACGGTGCATCTGAGCATCGAAGAGGTGATAGAGTATACGGTCATCGAGGAAGAAGTAGAGAAGACCATGTGGCAGGAGATCAAAGAGGGCTTTGCCGACAATCTTGACTCCGTGATAGAAGGACTTAAGGACTTCTTTGTATGGTTTGTCATTCACATTCCGCAGCTAATTATCTGGGCGATCGTGATCGCCGTGATCGTAAAGATCATCGCCGTGTTCCGCGCGAGGGGAAGGAAAAAGCGTGCCGAGGCTGCGGCTGCAGGCTACGGAAAGCCTCTTAGTGCAAGAGAGCAGGAAAAGCTCCGCAGGCAGAATGAAAAGGAGGCGAGAAGAGCAGCTAAAAAAGCCACAAAGCTCGCAGCCAGCGCGCAGCAGTCCGCCAATGCACAGTCGATGGGACAGCCGGGCGCGGGAGTTATTCCGGAGGCCGGTCAGCAGACAGCACCGGACGCGGTACACAATGACGGCAATAAAGGAGTCTGATGCATGACAGACCATGCCGATGAACACAGAACAGGCTTTATAGCCCTCATCGGGACGCCTAATGTGGGCAAATCCACATTGATGAACCGTATGATAGGCCAGAAGGTCGCGATAACCTCCAACAGGCCGCAGACTACCAGAAACAGGATCCTGACAGTTGTGACGGACGAGAATACTCAGATGATATTTCTAGATACCCCGGGTATACATGAGGCCAAAAACCGTCTGGGCGAAAAGATGGTAAGTATCGCAAGGGAGGTAAGAAACGACGCGGACGTGGTCCTGTGGCTTCTGGACGCAGGAGAGGATGTGGGTGACGCTGAGCAGCGCATAGGGGAGGAGCTCGGGAGACTGCGCGCACCTGTTGTGATAGTTCTTAATAAAGCCGACACTGTGCCGGAAGACAGGCTTAAACGAAATATCAATATAATAAAAACGAAATTCAGTTATGCTGAAGTATGCGCCGTATCAGCTCTGAAGGGCGAGAATACTGACGAACTTAAGAGGATGATCACAGAGAGGCTGCCCTATGGGCCGCCTCTCTATGATGAAGATGAACTCACGGACATGCCGATGCGCGAGATAGCAGCGGAGATGGTGAGGGAAAAGGCGCTCAGATCACTGAAGGATGAGGTTCCCCACGGTCTCGCAGTAGTTACTGAGTCGATGAAGGAGCGCGTAAAGAAGGACGGCACACCTGTGATGGATGTTCACGCGACCATAGTATGCGAGAAGGACACCCACAAGGGCATCGTCATAGGAAAAGGCGGCGCGATGCTCAAAAAGATCGGCGCCGAGGCCAGGGCTGACATGGAAAAGATGCTTGAAATGCAGGTGAATCTGCAGCTTTATGTCAAGGTGAGAAAGAACTGGCGCGACGATCCGCTGCAGCTTAAGAGCCTGGGCCTATGGAAGGACTGATAAAGGTCAGGGGCATCGTGCTCTCCGAGAGAGCGGTGGGCGAGTACGACAGACTGGTGGTCATTCTCACGGTTGAGCGCGGCAAGATACGCGCGTTCGCGAGAGGCGCAAAACGCCCGAGAAATCATCTTTCCGCCGCGCTGCAGCCGTTTCATTACGGGACCTTTTCCCTTTATGCAGGAAGAGATTCCTATAACGTGCAGGATGCCGAGATCTCCAACTATTTTGAAGGCGTGCGCAGGGATCTTGATAACTCCATGACTGGCATGTTCTTCCTGGAACTTGCGGATTATTACGGCAGGGAAAACGATGATAACAGCGCGCTTACGGCACTTTTGTACCAGTCGCTCAGGGCGCTGGAAAACGGGAAACCCGACAGAAGACTCGTGCGCGCGGTATACGAGATCAGAACACTGGTCATAGACGGGCAATATCCGGGTATTCCGGATGGCAGCTGGCAGGCATCGACAGTCTATGCAATGGATATGATCGCGAACAGCACCATAGAAAAGCTTTATACCTTTGAGGTGAGCGAAGAGGTGCTGAACGAACTGTTGAGGATCGCGAAGATGTATCGGAAACAGTTTATCGACAGAGAACTGAAAAGCCTTAAATACTGCGAATGACGGCCTTTGGAAGGGCCGTTTTTTTTGCCCGGAAAAAAATAGAAATAAAATACACAAAACCTATTGACATACTAGGTTAAATCTGTATAATGGTCACAACAGGCGCAGATAAACATATGGCGCGTCAAAACAAAAACAGGATCGAATAGAGGGAGGGTACTAAGATGAGTGAATACAGATTTGAGACATTACAGCTTCACGTCGGACAGGAACAGCCCGATCCGGCAACGGACGCGAGAGCGGTTCCGATCTATCAGACTACGTCATATGTTTTCAGGAATTCACAGCATGCAGCGGACAGATTCGGACTTGCTGACGCCGGTAATATTTACGGCAGGCTTACGAATTCCACGCAGGATGTCCTTGAAAAGAGACTCGCCGCACTTGAGGGCGGAAGCGCAGCACTGGCACTCGCATCCGGAGCCGCTGCCATCACATATACGATCGAAGCTCTTGCCGCAAACGGCGGCCACATCGTAGCTCAGAAGACCATCTACGGCGGAAGCTACAATCTGCTGGCTCACACACTGCCTCAGTACGGCGTCGAGACGACTTTTGTGGATGCTCACAACCTGAGTGAGATCGAGGGTGCGATAAAGGACAATACGAGGGCAATCTATCTTGAGACTCTCGGTAATCCCAACAGTGATATCCCGGATATCGAAGCCGTTGCAGAACTTGCTCATAAGCACGGTCTTCCGCTGGTGATCGATAACACCTTCGGAACTCCTTATCTGATCAGACCCATTGAATACGGTGCGGATATAGTGGTTCACTCCGCAACCAAGTTCATCGGCGGACACGGAACGACCCTTGGCGGCATCATCGTGGAGTCCGGCAAGTTCAACTGGAAGGCCAGCGGCAAATATCCGAACATCGCCGCCCCGAATCCCAGCTATCACGGTGTATCCTTCTATGATGTTGTGGGACCTGCGGCCTTTGTTACCTACATCAGAGCCATACTTCTCCGCGATACCGGAGCGACCATCTCACCCTTCAACGCGTTCCTTTTGCTGCAGGGTGTTGAGACCCTTTCACTCAGGGTTGAGAGACATGCCGAGAATACAAAGAAGGTCGTGGAGTTCTTAAGCTCGCATCCCCAGGTGGAAAAGGTCAACCATCCTTCGCTTCCGGATCATCCGGACCATGCGATCTATGAGAAGTATTTCCCCAACGGCGGCGCTTCGATATTCACCTTCGAGATAAAGGGCGGAAAGGACGCTGCGTGGAAGTTTATAGACAACCTTGAGATCTTCTCTCTGCTTGCCAATGTCGCTGATGTAAAGAGTCTGGTGATCCATCCTGCTTCTACGACACACTCACAGCTTTCCGAGGAGGAGCTTCTCGATCAGGGCATCACACCCGGCACGATCCGTCTGTCCATCGGAACAGAGCATATCGATGATATAATCGCGGATCTCAAAAAGGGATTTGCAGCAGTCTGAACAATGATGTATCATGATTAATACAATAGGAAAGGTAGGTATTAATATGTCGAAAATATACAAGGGTACACTTGGACTTATAGGCAACACTCCGCTGGTGGAAGTCACCAATATTGAGAAGGATCTGGGTCTTGAGGCCACGATACTGGTGAAACTTGAATACTTCAATCCGGCGGGCAGCGTCAAAGACCGCATTGCTAAGGCAATGATCGAAGACGCCGAGGAGAAGGGGCTTCTGAAGGAGGGCTCAGTGATCATAGAACCCACCTCGGGCAATACCGGGATCGGACTGGCTTCGATCGCCGCGGCAAAGGGATACCGCATAATCCTGACCATGCCCGAGACCATGAGCGTTGAGCGCAGGAACATCCTCAAGGCATACGGAGCTGAGATAGTGCTGACCGAGGGGGCAAAAGGAATGAAGGGTGCTATTGCCAAAGCGGAGGAGCTTGCGGCCGAGACTCCCGGAAGCTTTATTCCCGGACAGTTTGTAAATCCTGCGAACCCCGCGGTACACAAGGCCACAACAGGCCCCGAGATCTGGGAAGACACCGATGGAAAGGTCGATCTGTTCATAGCAGGTGTAGGCACGGGCGGTACAGTTACGGGAACGGGTGAATACCTGAAGGAGAAGAATCCGAATATAAAGGTTGTGGCTCTTGAACCCGATGATTCGCCGGTGCTGTCGGAGGGCAAGGCCGGTGCGCACAAGATACAGGGCATAGGTGCCGGATTCGTGCCGGACGTGCTAAATACCAAGGTTTATGATGAAGTATTCAGGGCAACCAACGATGATGCTTTTGCAGCGGCCAAGTATCTGGCAAAGAAGGAGGGCATCTCAGTGGGTATTTCCTCGGGTGCTGCTCTGCATGGTGCGATCGAGCTGGCAAAGAGACCTGAGAACAAGGGAAAGGTGATCGTGGCACTGCTTCCCGACTCGGGCGACAGGTATTATTCTACGGCTCTTTTTACTGAATGATATAAGCCTATGAAGATATCATCCAAAGGCAGGTATGCGCTCAGGGCCATGACTGACCTGGCACTGCACAATACGGGTGAGTGTATAAGGACCAGGGATATAGCGCAGAGACAGAATATTTCCGAAAAGTACCTTGAACAGATAGTTACCGTTTTGAGCAAGAGCGGTCTCATCCGAAGCGTCCGCGGGGCACAGGGAGGATATCTCCTGAAAAAGGATCCGGGGAACTATACGGTAGGCGAGATCCTCGGGGCAGTTGAGGGAGAACTTGATCCGATGCCCGACGGGGAGGCCGAGGATGAGTCACTGATAGCGGCAAGTGAGCGGGATCTGGTGTATGAGAAACTCAGAAAGGCGATAGGCGGGGTATTGTACGGAGTGACGCTTGCCGATCTGGTAAAGGATCATTCTCAGAGACTTGCATCGTTTGACTATGTAATATAGTTATCGTATACTTTTACCGGCATCACGGAAGGTGATGCCGGTGTTTTGTTTCCGGGGGGACCGAGATATGAATAAACCAGAGATCGATGAACTGAGGCGGTACAGGGATGCCGGCTACAGATACTGTCCGATAAAAGAGGAAATCTTTTCGGACATAAGGACTCCGATAGAGGTTCTGCGGATCCTAAAGGAGAGAAGTTCGCACGTGTTTCTGCTCGAAAGCGTTGAAAATCAGGAGCGCTGGGGGCGATATACCTTCCTTGGTTACGAGCCTACGATGTGTGTAACCTGCACCGATGGGGAGCTTTCGGTGACGGATCCCGCGGGTCTGGTCATGCATATGGAGCATACAGACCATCCGGCCGATTATCTCGCTAAACTCATCGAAAGATACAGATGCCCCGCTATTGAGGGTTTTCCATCTTTTACCGGCGGACTTGTGGGGTATTTTGCCTTTGATTATATTAAATACAGTGAACCGGGACTTAAGCTTGACGCTGCTGATGAGGAGCATTTCCGGGATGTTGATCTGATGTTCTTTGACAGGGTAATATGCTTTGATAATCTCAGACAGAAGATCCTTATAATCGCACAGGTATCGCTTGATGACATAGAGGTATCCTTTGACAGAGCAGAAGCGGCCATAAAAGAGATAAAGGAGCTTATCATAAAGGGCACACACGCCGCGGATACACCGGGGCATCTTAAGTCGGATTACAGAGCGCTCTTTGATGAGCAGGCATATTGCTCAATGGTGGAGAAGGGCAAGGAATATATCTACGAGGGCGATATCTTCCAGGTGGTACTCTCAAACAGGCTGGAGGCGGATTTTGAGGGAAGTCTTCTAGGTACCTACAGGGTTCTGAGGACTATCAATCCTTCGCCGTATATGTTCTACTTCTGCGGCGATGACATGGAGGTCGCCGGGGCATCTCCCGAGACCCTTGTCAAATGCGAGAATGGCGTGCTGCATACATTTCCGCTTGCGGGTACAAGACCCCGGGGCAGGGACGACAGAGAGGATGCTGCGCTTGAGGCGGAACTTCTTGCAGATGAGAAGGAACTGGCCGAGCACAATATGCTGGTCGATCTGGGACGCAATGACCTGGGCAGGATAAGCAGATTCGGCTCTGTTGAGGTAGAAAAATACATGTCTGTCGAGAGGTATTCACATGTAATGCATATAGGCTCAACGGTGAGAGGACTTCTCAGACCGGATCTCAATGTACTGTCGGCTATCGATGCGGTCCTTCCCGCAGGTACGCTCTCCGGAGCACCCAAGATCAGAGCCTGTGAGATAATAAACGAGCTGGAAAACAACAAGCGCGGTATCTACGGCGGAGCAATCGGATACATAGACCTGACGGGAAATCTGGATACCTGCATTGCGATACGTATCGCTTATAAAAAGAACGGAAAAGTGTTTGTGAGATCGGGGGCCGGGATCGTGGCGGATTCTGATCCCGGGAAGGAATATCGCGAGTGCATAAACAAGGCAAAGGCTGTCATGGAGTCCATCAGGCAGGCCGGTGAGGAAATGGAGGACGCGATATGATCCTGCTCATAGATAATTACGACAGCTTTTCATACAATCTGTACCAGTATATAGGCAGTATAAATACAGACATAAAGGTTATAAGGAATGACGAGCTGACTGTTGCAGAAATAGAGGCGCTTTCTCCGGAAAGGATCATTATTTCCCCGGGACCGGGAAAACCCCGTGATGCTGGAGTATGTGAAGATGTGATAAGGGAACTTGGACCCCGTTATCCCATACTTGGGGTGTGCCTGGGGCATCAGGCCATATGCGAGACCTTCGGTGCGAAGGTCGATCACGCCAAAAAGCTTATGCACGGAAAGCAGTCTGTGGTAAGTGTGGATACGGATTCCGCGCTTTTTTCCGGGCTGCCTGAAAGGATAAGTGTTGCAAGATATCACTCCCTGTCGGCTGTCGGGGATACAATGCCGGATTGTCTTTTGATCACCGCCAAGAGCGATGACGGTGAGATCATGGCTGTTCAGCACAGAGAATTTCCGGTGTACGGCGTCCAGTTTCATCCTGAATCCATACTGACACCGGAAGGGATGAAGATTGTAGAAAATTTTATAAATTGAGGAGTGAAAATGACCGGACAGGGAATTTCTGAAGAACTTTCAGCTAAGTTTGAAAAGCTAAAAAAGTATATAAATGATCTCGGATCGCTTGCGGTGGGCTTTTCGGGAGGTGTTGATTCGTCCTTTCTTCTCGCTGTCGCTCATGAGGTTCTGGGTGAGAGGGCCATAGCTGTAACCGTAAGGGTATGTTCCGTGCCGGAGCGTGAGCTTGACGAGGCAAAGGCGTTTTGCGAGGAAAAAGGCGTCAGGCAGATACTTTGTCCCTTTGACGCACTGAGTGTGGAAGCCTTCAGGTTCAACAGGCCTGACAGATGCTACCACTGTAAGCTGGGTGTTTTTTCGGATATCATTAAGACCGCCCGGGAAAACGGCATCGAAAATGTGGCAGAGGGCTCCAATATGGACGATATGAGCGATTACCGACCGGGACATAAAGCAATCGCCGAGCTTGGAGTGAAGAGCCCCTTAAGAGAGGCGGGCCTCTATAAGGATGATATCAGAAAACTCTCCAGGGCCATGGGACTTAAAACCTGGGACAAGCCATCCTATGCCTGTCTTGCTTCGAGGTTCGTCTACGGAGATGAGATCACTGTGGAAAAGCTTAAAAAGCTCGAGGCGGCGGAAGGTTTCCTGATAGATATGGGGTTTGCCTGGGAAAGAGTGAGACTTCACGGTGATGTGGCAAGGATCGAGGTCCCGCCCGCGGACATACCGCGGATCGTATCGGATGAGACGAGAAAAGCCATATGCGACAGATTCAGGAAGATCGGATTCATGTATGTCGCCCTTGATCTGAACGGCTACCGCACCGGGAGCATGAATGCGATGATAGGAGAACTTGCGACCTGATGACAGCGAGGCAGTTATGTTTATTCTGATGATCATCACACTGTTCCTTTCAGCCGGGGTATTATCATGCAGATACAGGGAGAGGATACAGGATACGCTTACGGTCGCGGCATCGGGACTGATATTGATACTCTATATCCTTGCCTTTTTCGGAGCGATGCGGTACGTGTGGATCATGGCGGCAGCATCGGCGGCGGCAGGGGTATGGTATGCCGCCGGAAAAAAGATCATGAAGGACGTCGTCCGTTCGCTGGCTGATCCCATCGTCCCGACCCTCATCATTGTTGTCGCTGCTGTCACAATTCTCACTTCGGACATGATCTTTACATGGTGGGATGATATCAATTTCTGGTCCTCTGACGCAAAGCAGCTTTTCTACATGAACGGGTTCCCTGGGAAGTACGGAAATGTATCACCGGAATTCGGGGATTATCCGCCGGTCACATCCATAGCTAAATG
>JAILGA010000107.1 GCA_024697225.1 Lachnospiraceae bacterium | reverse complement strand
TGAAAAGGTCAAGGCCCAGCTGCAGAAGAGCAAGAACGATCTGGCTGCCTATATAGAGCAGCTGGACGCCAACCTCGCGGAGATCGAGGCAAAGATCGAGGATCTGACTTCCCAGATAGCGGAGAAGGAAGAGGATATAGTCCGCACCCAGGAGGAGCTGGAGGAGGCCCAGGCCACACAGGAAGCCCAGTACGAGGCCATGAAAAAGAGGATACGCTTCATGTATGAGAAGGGCGAGACCTACTACCTCGCGCTTCTTTTTGAGGCGCAGAGCTATTCGGACATGCTTAACCGCGCCGAGTACATTGAGCAGCTCTCGGCATACGACCGCAGGAAGCTTGACGAATATGTCGCAAATACCAACTATGTCGCTCTTGTGGAGAAGACTCTCGAAGAGGAAAAGGAGACACTTGAGGCGGCGAAGGAAGAGGTAAAGGAGGAGCAGGCCTCGGTACAGGACCTCCTCGCCGAGAAGAATAACCAGATCAATCAGGTCTCGGCCGAGATCGGTGACAAGGATCAGAAGATAGCTGCGTACAAAGCTTCGATCGAGCAGGAAAACGCTGAGATCGCTGCTCTGGAGAAGGTAGTGGCGGCTGAGAAGGCCGCTTTGGAGGAATCGAAGAGACGTGTCTACAACGGCGGTGTTTTCGCGTGGCCGTGCCCGAAATATACGAGGATATCGGATGATTACGGAATGAGGATGCACCCGACTCTCGGGGTAGAGATGATGCACAACGGCATCGATCTTGCGGCTCCGTATGGGACTGCGATACTTGCGGCTTATGACGGGACTGTGGTGGCTGCCAGCTATTCGTCTTCAATGGGAAACTATATCATGATAGACCATGGCAGCGGCCTTTATTCGATCTATATGCACTGCTCGTCGCTTTCCGTATCAAGAGGTCAGGATGTTTCAAAGGGTCAGACCATAGCCGCGGTAGGATCCACCGGCCGATCGACAGGCAACCATCTGCACTTTGGTGTGCGCCTTAACGGAAGCTATGTGAGCCCGTGGAGATATCTTGGATGATGGACGAAGGTGTGAATACATCCGGCGTGATCGTCGAAAACGATAATGGTGCCGATGAAACGCCGGAGACTGTGAATACGACAGACGTGACAGATGAAGGCGGAAAGGGCTGGCTCTTTCTGCTCGGACTATTCTGCGGACTTTTCCTTGCACTGATCGCGGTTCTTGCTGCGGCCATATTTCTGGGAGCGGGCTTCAGAGAAAAACTCTCGGGCGGCGTGGTGGTTGACAATGCCACGAACAGGAAGATCGAGCAGATAAACGGCCTGATAGACAGAAATTTCTACAGAGCCGGCGTGGATGATGACGTGCTGAGGGACGGCATTTACCGCGGGATCATGGATTCACTGGGGGACAGGTATGCTGCCTATTACAGTCCCGAGGAATTCCAGGAGATCGAGGAAGACTATGAAGGAGCATATTACGGCATAGGCGCATATATGATATACGACGAAGAGCAGGCAAGCGCGGTCATAGCAGGCACCATAGAGGGCTCTCCGGCTGAGGAGGCAGGTCTTAAGGAGAATGATATCCTCACGGAGGTCGACGGCGTGCCGGTCAAGGGGCTCGATCTCAACACGATCGTATCAAAGGTGCGCGGTGAAGAGGGGACAAAGGTTCACCTGAAGCTATCAAGGAGAGGCCTGGATGTGGATGTTGATATAGAGCGTGCAAAGATAGAAGCAGCGACCGTTAAATGGGAGGAGGTTGACAGCGACGGGATAGGATATCTCCGGATAACCGAGTTCAATGACGCCACGTCCGGTCAGTTCAAAGAAGTACTTACGGCATTGGAAGAGGGCGGTATGAAGGGGATGATCATAGACCTCAGAAACAATACGGGCGGCAATCTCGATACTGTCTGCGAGATCGCGGACGAGCTTCTTCCGGAGGGACTTATTGTATATGCCATGGATAAATACGGCAACAAGGAAGAGTTCAAAAGCGATGAGGAAAAGAAGGTTGACTTTCCCATAGTCGTGCTGACCAACGGATATACGGCCAGCGCCTCGGAGATACTCTCGGGCGCCATAAGGGATTCCGGGTTAGGAAAGCTTGTGGGGACGACGACCTATGGCAAGGGTGTCATTCAGAATGTCTATGATCTGAAGGACGGGTCCGCCATCAAACTGACCGTACAGACCTATTTCACACCCTCGGGGTTCGACCTCAACGGCGTGGGACTTGAACCGGATGTAGAGGTGGAACTGGATGCCGAGGCATATAAAAACGACAGCACGGATAATCAGCTGGAGCGCGGTAAGGAAGTGCTCAGGGAGATGATGAAGCATTGAAGAAGGTAAAGAAAAAACCTCATATCGGAAAAAGGAAGCGCAAGGGATCGTATGACGCCGGGCGTTTTGAGCTTGAGGATCTGCTTGAGCTTGACGAGGAAGAGGAGTTCCTCCGGGACGACGCTGACGAGGTAGAGGAGGATCCGGAGGAGGAAGAGGCGCCCATAGAGGACCTGGCGGAAAGCCTTGACGAAGACATTTATGACCGTCAGGGGAGTGAGACTTCGCTCTCGGAGGAGCCCCAGCCGGTTCCCGAAGCTTCGGATGAAGAAGAGATCCTGACTGATGATCAGGTCCTTGAATACACGCAGGAATGGGAGCGCATACCGGACGATATTCTTGATCTCGAGGGCAGGGAAAAGACAGATCCCCCGGAGGAATATGATGCCTATGATGACGAATACGACGGATATGACGACGATGACGACGAAGAAGACGAATATGATGACGGAGATGAAGATGATGAAGACGGCGGGCATAAAGACTCTGACCGGCGTCCCGATGAGGCCGGCGCGGCTTATGGTTATAACACCAGAAAAAAGAAGAAATCTTCTCTCTCGGGTCTGGAGATAGCTGCCATTGCAATGAGCGTGGTGCTGGCGGTGACTGCGATCTCTCTGATCTGCGCATTTTTGCAGCTGAGGGACAAAAGCGACCGCCTTGCCGGGTTTAAGACGATAGGGAGAAACCTGGAGGATGTGAGCATAATCGGCGCCGAGGGTATGGGCGCCGTGAGACTTGCATGTGCGGAGAGACAGCAGCTGTGGGGGATCGATGCGTTTCCGGATGAAGAACCTGTAGTCACGGAGGAGGAACCCGAAGAGGAGCCCGGCGAGACGATCGTCGTCGCCATGAACCTCTCAAGCATTAAGAGCGATATTAAGATCAAGTTTTCCAATGATAAGACAGGAAAGCTGATACCGAATGTGCCTTTTGAAGTGGTGGTCAAAAACCCCGAGGGTGAGGAGAGAACCTGGGAGGACGACGACAAGGACGGCATCATATACAGAACCGACATCGTGTCCGGAAAATGGACCGTTGCAATGAAAGCGCTCGGAGAGAAGTATGACAGGCAGTATGAGATAAATACAAAAGAGCAGGATATAAAGGTTAAGGACACTATCGAGTACAAGAGAGTTGATGTCACCGGCGAGATCAAGAAGGAGTCGCAGGTCGATGTCGCCAAGGAAGATACTGAGCCCAAGGAGGCGGCCACGGTAGAATCCGAAAACGTCGACACCGTCGAGTGGGTTGAGTCCTCAAAGGAAGAGATCGGAGAGGAAGAGGGTAAGTACGAATACGTAGAGATCAACAAAAAGGATATCAAAAAGCCCACCGGAGTTCTGGGGGCAACCAGAAAGCGCGCCGCGTCTGTGATATCAAGGAGTGTGGCGGGTGCCGGATCGGCAGCGGATACGACAGACGGTACCGTTTTGGCTGATACGGGGGCATCTGATCAGACAGGCTCGGGTGCGACCGATGAAAGCGACACCAACCAGGTCGGTGCCGAGGATGCATCCCAGACAGGTACGACTGCCGCCGATGAAGCGACAACCTCTGCGGATACAGGTGCGGGTGATGCGGGCGGTTCAGATACATCTTCGGCATCCGATGAGGCAACAACCCGGGCGGCCGCTGATACTGCCACAACTTCCGCCGCGGATACGGCCACAACCTCTGCTGCGGATACAGCCACAACCTCTGCTGCGGATACAGCCACAACTTCAGCCACGGATACGGCAACTGCCTCTGCTGCTGATACAGCCACAACTTCCGCAGATACGGGGGCAACCGATTCCGCGGGCGGCGGAGGAACTACCGCATCGGATGCAGCATCTACCGGCGCAGGAACAGGCGACACGTCCAAGGCTTCCGGAGGAGCGAGCACGGGCAATGCCTCAAACGGCGGATCAGGAGCCACAGCGGATCAGACACCCGTGATAAAGGTATCGCCGGAAAGCATCTCTCTGTCGGTGGGTGACACCTATGAACTTGACATAACCATTAAAAACGTACCCGATGAAAGGATCGGGATCTTCTCATCGAACGAGGAGGTCGCTGCCGTATCGGACGAAGGGGTAGTAAAGGCACTGAAGGACGGGAAGGCACTCATAAAGATCTATGACACGGATGACGACGATGTATGGGGCAGCTGCAAGGTCATCGTGGGCGGCGGAGGACCGCTTGTGACCGAGGACAATGAGACGGTGTTTGTCAAACTGGCTGACGGCACCTATCGTGAATCTACCGCGGCCGATTACAGCGAAGCCACTAAGTTCTATGTTAAGAAAACCGCCAGAAAATATATCTATCACGGCTGGCAGGATATCGACGGCCACACATACTATTACGATAAGAACGGTAATGCGGTCACGGGAGATCAGGTCATACTCGGAGTCAAATATCATTTCGGTACCGACGGAGTGCTGTCCAAGGGTTCCGGAGAACTGGGCATAGATGTTTCGACCTGGAACGGATCAGTCGACTGGAATGCCGTGAAGAATTCCGGCATAAGCTTTGCGATAATCCGCTGCGGCTTCAGAGGAACAGCGACAGGAGTTCTGGTCGAGGATTCCAGATTCCACACCAACATGAAAGGCGCGATAAACGCGGGACTGAGGGTGGGGGTTTACTTCTATTCATCGGCTGTCAACGATGTGGAAGCGGTCGAGGAGGCCTCCATGGCGGCGACCATGTGCAGCGGTTACAGACTGGCATATCCGGTATTTTTGGATGTGGAGAGGAGCTCTTCCGGCGGAGGAAGGGCTGACGGCCTGAGCCCCTCCGAGAGGACAGCGGTGATCAGGGCGTTCTGTGCCACTATGGAGAACAGCGGATACAAGTCAGGTCTCTATGCAAATAAGAACTGGATGGAGGATATGATCGACACACCGTCGCTTTCAAATTACAGGCTGTGGCTTGCGCAGTACGCCGCCGCACCTTCGTATTCAAGAACCAGGTTTGACATCTGGCAGTATACATCGAAGGGATCCATAGGCGGGATAAGCGGCAGGGTCGATCTTAACATATCATACTTAAACTATTAGGGTTTATCGCAATGAAAGGAGAACTCGGATGAGAACATATCTGGTAACCGGAGGCGCAGGATTTATAGGATCAAATTACATTCACTATATGTTCCGGAAGTACGGGGATGAGATACGCATAATCAATGTCGATGCGCTTACCTATGCGGGAAATCCCGAGAATCTGAAGGAGGTTGAAAACTATGACAACTATACCTTCATCAAAGCGGATATCAGGGATCTGGATGCGATAAAAAAGATATTTGCCGAAAATGATATCGACAGGGTCGTGCATTTCGCAGCGGAGAGCCATGTGGACAGATCGATAGTCAATCCGGGCGTTTTTGTTGAGACTAATGTTCTCGGCACGGCAAATATGCTGAATGCCGCAAGAGCTGCATGGGAGAAGCCGGACGGCACATATCCGGAAGGTAAGAAGTTCCTGCATGTGTCGACGGATGAAGTATACGGTTCGCTTCCAGATGATGACAACGCTTTCTTCTACGAGACCACGCCGTATCAGCCGCACAGTCCGTATTCGGCCAGCAAGGCCGGTTCGGATATGCTCGTGCGCTCATACATGGACACATACGGTTTCCCTGCGAACATCACGAACTGCTCTAACAACTACGGGCCTTATCAGTTCCCCGAGAAGATGATCCCGCTGATGATACACAATGCGCTGGAGAACAAGCCGCTCCCGGTATATGGTGACGGGATGAATGTCAGGGACTGGCTCTTTGTCGAGGACCACGCCAAGGCCATAGACATGGTGCAGGAGAAGGGAAAGCTTTTTGAGACCTACAATATCGGCGGGCACAACGAAAAGAGAAATATTGAAATAGTTAAGATCATCATAGCAACTCTCCGCGAGATGCTCCCGGAGAATGATCCGAGAAGAGAGCATATCACCGAAGATCTGATCACCTATGTCGAGGACAGGAAGGGACATGACAGGCGCTATGCCATAGCCCCCGACAAGATTAAAAAGGAGCTCGGATGGGAGCCCGAGACCATGTTTGCCGAAGGCATCAAAAAGACCATCAAATGGTACTTCGACAATGAGGAGTGGCTCGACCATGCCACAAGCGGAGCATATCAGGAGTACTACGAAAAAATGTACAGCGGCCGCTGATATATGGTATAATTTTATGATATTTTTTTCGACGAAACCATGCATGCACGGTTGATCGAATGATGCCGGATGTAATTGTTCGCATAATGGAGGTTTTGTGATGAAGGGCATAATTCTTGCCGGGGGCTCCGGCACAAGACTGTATCCGCTGACCAAGGCTGTCTCAAAACAGATACTGCCGGTATATGACAAACCGATGATATATTATCCTCTCTCGACTCTGATGCTTGCGGGGATACGGGAGATACTGATCATCTCCACTCCCAGGGATCTGCCTTTCTTTGAGTCATTGTTCGGGGACGGTGCGCAGTTCGGACTGTCATTTTCCTATGCGGTGCAGGAAACTCCGAGAGGCCTGGCGGACGCCTTTATCGTGGGGCGTGAGTTCATAGGCTCCGACAGGGTCGCGCTTGTGCTCGGGGATAACATCTTTTACGGACAGAGCTTTTCAAAGCTTCTTGCAGAGGTGGCGGCCAGGGAAGAAGGGGCCACCATCTTCGGTTATTATGTGCGCGATCCAAGGGAATACGGCGTCGTTGAATTTGACAGCAACAAGCGCGCGATCTCCATTGAAGAAAAACCCGAGCACCCCAGGAGCAATTATGCGGTGCCGGGTCTGTATTTTTATGACAACGAAGTCGTGAACATAGCGGCTGCAGTCAAGCCCAGTGCCAGAGGAGAGATAGAGATAACCAGCGTCAACAATGAGTATCTCAGGAGAGGGCAGCTCTCTGTGGAGACCATGGGAAGAGGGTTCGCGTGGCTCGATACGGGCAATCATGACTCGCTTCTTGACGCCGCGGATTTTGTTGCCGCCTTTCAGAAGAGGCAGGGGCTGTATATTTCCTGTATCGAGGAGATCGCCTACAAGAAGGGGTTCATTGACAAGGACCAGCTGTGCAGGCTGGCCGAGCCGCTTATGAAGACGGATTACGGCAAATATCTCATGGAGGTAGCCGGTGGACTCTAAAACTGTCCGTCTGGCCGTCGTCATGGCATTGACGGCCGTGGTGCTGATAGTACTTGCGGTATATGCCGTGAACGCGGACAGGATAAAGGCGCGGCTGTCGCCCCGGGAAGAGACCCCGGATGCCGCGGATACTGGTGAGAGCGCCGATGCGGGTGATGATACATATATACAGGTTGTAGACGGAAATTTCAGAGCCTTCGGAGAGCAGATAGGAAATCAGACCAAAGCCTTTCTCTACGATGAAGGTTTCTTTGATCCGATGCAGGATATCGCGGTCATAAGCGACGGTGATGAGGAAATGCTGACACTTGGTGCGGCGGTATTGGGCGACAGCATTCATGTGACAGTGACCAATCCGCGGGGAGGTATTGAAACAGACACCGCTTTTCAGGTCAGCGTATCGGGACCCACTCTGTCAGAGGAGAAGACCTGGACCGACACCGACAGGGACGGACAGATAGATGTGCCGATCACGGGAGTCGGAACCTACAGGATCAGGATGCTGGAGATATCGGGATACAGGACACCGTCTGACACCTGTTTTGTCAAAGTGGAAAAGCCGGAAAACGGACTGGTCAGTTATATGCAGGTAAACTAGCGTTATTATTGAAAGGAGACCATCATGAAGATCCAGGTGGAGAATAACTGCGGGGGAATAGAAGGACTGAAAGTGATCACGCCGAAGGTCTTCGGAGACAGCCGCGGATATTTCATGGAGACGTGGAATGAAAGAGAGTTTGCTGAGGCAGGTGTAGATGTGAGATTCGTGCAGGACAATCAGTCCTTTTCGTCCAGGGGAGTACTGAGGGGACTGCATTTTCAGAAGGAATTCGCGCAGGACAAGCTGGTAAGAGTACTCGACGGCGAGGTGTTTGATGTCGCTGTAGATATAAGAAAGGGCAGTCCCACTTGGGGGAAGTATTTCGGCGTAGTGCTCACCGGGGAAAACAAAAAGCAGTTTTTCATCCCGAAGAATTTTGCCCACGGATTTGTGGTGCTGTCCGAAACCGCCACCTTTGCATATAAATGCACGGATTTTTACCATCCCGAGGATGAGGGCGGGATCATGTGGAATGATCCGAAGATAGGGATCGAATGGCCGATACCCGAGGGTGTGGAGCCCTCGCTTTCCGACAGGGACAGGCTCTGGGGAGATCTGGATTCGATAAGATGAGTGAAGCGGTTCAGGAAAGGGAACAGGCACCCGGCTTCAGATACAAAAAGCCGATAATAGCGATGTTCGTGGCTGCGGCGGTGGGACTTGCACTGCTGGTGGTTCTGCACGACAATCCGATGGCCGATCCCGATACCGAGAGACTCAAGAAAATATGCGCGTGCGTGCTGCTCGCGCTGTCGGTGTTTGTATTCACCGCATTCTACGACAGATGGATGATACTGCCGGCGGAGCTCTGGGGCAGCAGAAGGCTGATCGCGAGGCTTGCACTGAATGATTTCAGGAAGCGCTATGCCGGCAGCTATATGGGTGTGGTCTGGGCGCTGATGCAGCCGGTTGTGACCGTTGTCATGTACTGGTTCGTGTTCGACCGGATAATGCACGCGAGGCAGGAGATGGCAGCAGGCACGCTGGAGGTGCCCTATGTGCTCTTTCTGACTGCGGGACTTGTGCCCTGGTTCTATTTCCAGGAGGCACTCATGAACGGAACAACGGCGCTCCTCGAGTACAACTATCTTGTGAAGAAGGTCCTCTTCAAGATAAGCATTCTGCCGCTCATAAAGATAATCGCGGCAACCTTTATCCATGTGTTTTTTATCTGCGTGTGTCTGGTGGTGGCCTGCGCATACGGCTATTATCCGTCGCTCTATACCCTGCAGATTTTTTATTACGGCTTCTGCGAGTTTTTCCTGGTGCTGGCCATAAGTTATACCACCTGTGCGGTCGTGGTGTTCTTCAGGGATCTGACACAGATCATATCGATACTTTTGCAGATAGGTACATGGGCGACTCCCATACTTTGGAATATAGCCGGTATTGATGACAATTTTAAGTGGATAATAAAGCTGAATCCGGTGACTTATATCGTCGAGGGATACAGGCTTGCGGTGTACGGAAATGAGTGGTTCTGGCAGCATTTCTACTCCTCCACCTATTTCTGGATCGTATCGGTGTCGCTGTTTTTGTTTGGATCGTTGATATTTAAGAGATCAAAAGTACACTTCGCGGACGTGTTGTGATGGAAAAGAAAGAGTACGCCATAGAGGTATCCGGCGTTTCAAAAAAATACAAGCTTTACGGCAGACCTTCAGACAGACTGAAGGACTCTCTCCATCTGACGAGAAAGAAGCTCTATACGGAGCATCTGGCGCTTGATCATGTCGATCTTAAGATAAACAGGGGTGAGACAGTCGGAATAATAGGTACGAACGGATCCGGCAAATCAACGATACTTAAGATCATAACCGGAGTGCTCATGCCCACCGAGGGAACGGTGGAGGTGGACGGCAGGATCTCGGCACTGCTGGAACTCGGTGCCGGGTTCAATATGGAGTACAACGGCATAGATAATATCTTCCTTAACGGCATGATGATCGGTTTTTCCGAGGACGAGATAAAGAAGAGACTGCCGGATATACTGGATTTTGCGGATATCGGGGAATATGTCTACCAGCCGGTGAGGACGTATTCCAGCGGTATGTTCGTGAGGCTTGCCTTTGCGGTCGCCATCAATATAGATCCTGAGATACTGATAGTGGATGAAGCGCTCTCTGTCGGGGATGTGTTCTTCCAGGCCAAGTGCTACCGCAAGTTCGAGGAATTCAAGGAACAGGGAAAGACGATACTGTTCGTTTCGCATGATCTTTCGAGCATAAGCAGATACTGCGACAGGGCGGTGCTTCTGCACAAGGGAAAGAAGCTGGGAGAGGGCACCCCCAAGACAATGATAGACCTGTACAAGCAGGTACTTGTGGGCCAGGAGCCGGTGATGCCGGGAGATATGCCGAATCTCGCACACGATGAGGACATCAGAAAAAAAGCGGGAGGAGATGTAGAAAAAAAGGAGAAGGAAGTAGCCGGTACCGCCGAGCTCAAGTACGGAAACGGCTCCGCAAGGATACGGAGTTTTGTACTGAGAGACGACAAAGGCAGGGAGACAAACGCGATCGTCAAGGGCTCAGTATGCGAGATCGCGATGGATGTGGATATACTGAAGGACATAGCAAAGCCCATATTTGCATTCACGGTAAAGAACGCCATGGGAATTGAGATAACAGGCACCAATACCATGGCGGAAAAGGCATTTCTGGAGGAGGTGCACGCCGGAGAGACAAAGCGCATAACCTTCAGACAGCGGGTCGATCTTCAGGGGGGTGAATACCTGATATCCTTTGGTGTGACCGGCTTTGAGGGTGATGATTTTACCGTCTACGAGAGGCGCTATGATGCGCTGCTTATGACGGTGGTATCGGATAAGAACACAGTTGGCTATTATGATATGAATTCAGCGGTGACGGTGGAAGATGCAGCAGGAAATATATAAGATAGGCGAAGTGACGCTCAATTTCAAGCATTATTCCGGCATGGATCTTTACAGTGACGGAGAGGTGGAGGACGAGCTTTTAGGCATCGTAAGAAATCATGCACCCTCGGAATATCAGCAGGTCATAGAGCAGGAGAAAAGCTGGCCGATCTTTTATCATCTCTCAAGGGAGAGAAGCAATATAGTTGAGTGGATACCCATGAAGGGCACAGAACGTGTTCTCGAGGTGGGAAGCGGCTGCGGCGCCATTACCGGCATGCTCTCTTCGAAGGCGGCGGAAGTCACCTGCGTCGATCTCTCCAGGAAGAGAAGCGAGATAAACGCCGTAAGAAACAGCCAGAGTTCCAATGTGACAATACATGTGGGCAATTTCCGCGATATTGAGCCGGACCTTCCGTCCAATTATGACTTTATTTTCCTGATAGGCGTATTTGAGTACGCTCAGGGATATATCGGAACGGATCAGCCTTTTGAGAATTTCCTGAGGATGCTTTACAGGCACCTCACTCCCGGCGGAAGGATAGTCATAGCCATAGAGAACAGACTGGGACTCAAATATTTCGCGGGCTGTACCGAGGATCATCTGGGAACGTTCTTTGGCAGCATCGAGGGATACCGCGCGGATTCAGTCGCGGCAACACTGTCGAGAAACGGGTTCATAAGACTGTTCAGGAGTCTGGGCATCAGGAATTATCATTTCTATTATCCGTATCCAGATTACAAGTTCATGAAGCTTTTGTATTCGGATCAGTATCTGCCCAGATCCAGTGATCTGCAGGATAATGTTTATAATTTTGACAACGACAGACTGATTCTTTTTAATGAGAAGAGAGCATATGAGGGGCTGATCAGGGATGGTCTGTATCCGCTCTTTTCCAATTCCTTTGAGGTGATACTCGGACCCGGATTCCCTACCGTCTTCTCAAAGTACTCGGGGGACAGGGCCGAGGAATTCAGGATCCGGACCGATATCGTGATAGATGCAAACGGCAGAAGAACTGTTGAAAAGCATCCCCTTTCGGATGCCGCCGTGGAGCATGTGCGCGGCATGCGGTCTGCGTATACCGCACTCGCGGCAAGATTCAGGGGCGGTGATCTTGAGATCAACGACTGTCATATGGACAGTACGGGAAGAGTCGCAAAGTTCTCATTTGCTGCGGGCATACCGCTCTCGGAACTGATGGATTACTGTCTCTTCAAGGATGACATGGAAAGCTTCAGGAAGCTTTTCAACGAATATTTGCGGCGCATAAGCTACGGGGAGGAAGAGGCGGTCGCGGACTTCGACCTGATCTTCCCCAATATTATGGTTAACGGTTCCATATGGACGATAATCGACTATGAATGGACCTGGGGAAAGAGGATACCCGCACGGGATATAGCCTTCAGAGCGCTATATAACTACAGGCTCGAGGACAGAAGGCGGAAGGCTTTGGATCTGAATCCGTTTTATGTGGATCTTGGACTGTCCAAGGAGGACGTGGACAGGCTCATCTCAGAGGAGGCGGGTTTCCAGAAATATGTCACCGGAGACAGGCTCTCGATGGTGGAAATATGGCGGGGCATAGGGCGTGCGGCTTCGGTTCCCCGGGAGCTGCAGGTTGAGACTCAGACCATGCAGGACAGAGATCCGCTTACGGTGCAGGTATATTCGGATATAGGGGAAGGCTTTTCAGAGGATAATTCATATTTCCCGGATGACAAATACAACAGGCATCACGAGGTGACGCTCACTATAGATCTGCTTCCCGGTACAAGGGCGCTCAGGATAGACCCTGCTTTTGCGCCCTGCATTGTAAAGCTGCAGAGAGTGGAATGGAACGGGGTGTCTGTGGAGGAAGGACCTCCGGTGGTGACAATACATCCGAACGGCAGGTGGATAGGCATGGACAGCATACTTTTCGATATGGAGGATCCCGGTATAGAATTTGGGATCGCCGTCGCGGAGAGGGAGAAGCCGAACAGTCTGAGGCTGACCATGACGACCGCGCTCCTTCCGCCGGAGGTTGCGGTATCCGTGGCTGAGGGCCTTACGGAGAATACCGCTGGGGGCTATGAGGAACCGTCAGACACGGGAAACGGACTGTTTGGCAGGTTAAGGAGAAAAGGCAGGCACTGATTACGAGGTGAGTTGACAGTGGCGATAAAGGAAAAGATCCGCGGCGTACTTGTGGGCAGACAGGACAGACAGTATGCAAAGAAACTGACGGAGCTCGCGGTCACGCACGACGAATGGGAAAAGAAGAGGGAGGCCGGAGAATCTCTGGAGGGCAGCAATGCCGTGCGCTATTTTGGGGCGGATGAAGCGCTGTCGGACGGGACGGAGGACAACCCGGACGGAGTGCAGCCGGGCATTTTCTGCGTAAGATACAGCGATATCGAAAAATTCATCGAGAGCGGGGAACTCTTAAAGTGCGATGATGCTGAGATAGTCGTATTTGCAAGAAAAGAGGGAAGGCTCTCCTCGGGAGCGCCGTCGCTCATATCCACTTGGTTCACGGAGCATCCCACGGGAAAGCTGATGTACGGAGATGAGGATCTGATCGCTCCGGACGGAACATATGAGGAGCCGTACTTCAAGCCTTCATGGTCGCCCGAGACCTACTGCTCATGTTTCTATGTGGGGAGTCTGTTTGCGGTAAGAGGCAGTGTTCTAAAGAACACCCTGCTTCATCCGCAGCACGAGCAGCTTTCCGAGGAACAGAAGAAGATGCGGGGGAAGATACTGGGCGGCCTCGCTGACGCGTTGTTCATGAAGCTGGCCGTATCCGTAGGGGGATTCAGGAGAAGAAGAGGGATCGAGTTTCCCATCGGACATGTATCGGAGATATTGTTTCACCTTGAAAAGGGACAGGATCTCTTCATGGGGCGTATGTATCCCACATCGGCCGTAAACGGGATGGACAATTTTTTCATGCCGGTCGGCGGGATGCCGCAGGGCACGGAAGCAGGGGATATGGTGACTGTCATCATCCCCACAAAGGATCATCCGGGCATACTGTCGGAGTGCCTTGACTCGATAATAAAGACCTGTGACGACGCTGTAAGCTACGAGATACTTGTGGTGGACAACGGAAGTACCGGCTACAACAAGCTTCTGATCGCGAATGATATCGCAGTGAGAAAAAGAGAGAACGGTCTTAAGGACATCCGGTATCTGCATAAGCCGATGGAATTCAATTTTTCGCGCATGTGCAATCTTGGTGCTAAGAGAGCCAGAGGAAACATATTGCTGTTTCTGAATGATGATATAACGGCAGTCACACCGGGTTGGATGGTTCAGATGGCGCTTCTGGCAAAGAGAACCAATGTGGGTGCAGTCGGAGCCAAGCTCCTTTATCCGGACTCGGATGAGGGAGAAAACGAGCGGAGATCCGCAGACCCCAGAGCCCAGGGCGTAATACCTGCACATGCCATACAGCATGCAGGAGTCACCAATGTGAGACTGGGTCCGGTACATAAGCTTCAGTATATGAGCGACGATAAAGCCCATTATTTCGGCTTTAACAGAGGTATAAGGGATCTGATAGGCGTAACCGGAGCCTGCCTGATGATAGAAAAGAGCAAATACTATGAGACAGGCGGTCTGCCCGAAGACATGGCAGTGGCATTTAACGATGTGGATCTGTGCTACAAGCTCTTTGAGAACGGATACTATAATGTCGCGGTAAACAGCGTGAGACTTCTGCATCATGAATCTCTCTCAAGGGGACTTGATACGCTCGATGCCGCCAAGATGGAGAGACTTGCCGGAGAGCATATGACTCTGATGGGGAGACATCAGGAACTCTACAACTATGATCCTTTCTACTCTCCGCATCTGGTGGAGGATGAACATATATCGGATATCAGCGCGGTATATGAGGTCATGCAGCCGGATGAACTCATTTATGCAAACCTGTCGCATCACGCCGAGGGACTGACCGGCGCGGCCGAAGATAAGGTGCTGAGAGTCGGCGTCGAGTATGCGGACACGCTGGAGTACTGGATGACAGGAAAGAGACAGGACGGAGACTCCGGCTACTATATCAAGGGATACAGCTTTGTGATAGGTGCCGACAATGCCTGCTATGACAGAAGGCTTGTGCTGAGACAGCTGGTTGAGCGCGATACTGCTGACGGGACCGGTAAGGCTTACGTGCCGGAGAAAAGTGTGTATTCCATGCCTGCAGATGACTGGTACAGACCGGATATAAAGGCCAAACTGGAAGGCCAGATCAATGTGGATCTCACGGGCTACAGGGTCCGGCTGATGAGGGGAAGTGTCCCGCCGGGAATCTATCAGATAGGAATGCTCGCAATAGACCGCACCTCCAGACAGAGACTTGTTAACTGGGTGGAGAACAGGATCAGAATCGATTAAGAGGACCGCAGATGGATGACGAAAAGAGAGTAGCCACCAGAGAGTTTGATGCGCTTGCCAGGGAAAAGCTGAAAAGTGCGGCACTTGCCGAGCGGGTGGCAGTACTCGAAAACGAGAAGAGGGAACTCGAGGAGAGCCTTGACCGCATAAAGAGCAATCCTCTCTGGAAGGCATCGGCACCGCTCAGAGCCTTTATTCACTGGGTCATCAGACAGGTGGACCGGGTTAGGAATCAGGGGAGCCTAAGGGGCGTGGTCGCAAAGATCCGCTATAAAAAGCGGGAAAGGGCGGCCTATGCGAGCTTCGGTACTGAGAGCTTTCCCGATGAGGAACAGAGAAAGAGGGAATCGCAGGCCGAGTTTGACCTGATGCCCAAGATAAGCATTCTGACACCGCTGTTCAACACTCCCGAGAAATATCTGCGTGATATGATCGAATCAGTTCAGGCTCAGACCTACGCGAACTGGGAACTGTGCCTTGCTGACGGCTCCGATGACGATCACGCCGCAGTAGGACTTCTGGTCAGGAGTTACGCGGAGAATGATGAGAGGATAATCTACAGACATCTGCCCGATAACAAGGGAATATCCGGTAATACCAACGCATGTCTGACTCTTGCGGACGGCGATTATATAGCGCTCCTCGATCACGATGATATACTTCATCCCTCAGTGCTCTACGCATATGTAAAAGAGATAAACGAGACGGGTGCGGACTATTTATACTGTGATGAGGCCACCTTTAAGGGCGATGACATAAACCGCATGATAACAATGCACTTCAAGCCGGATTATGCCATCGACAACCTTAGGGCCAACAACTATATCTGCCATTTCTCTATGTTCAAGAGAAGCCTGTTGTCCGGCACCGAGCTGTTCAGACCGCAGTTTGACGGCAGCCAGGATCACGATATGATACTCAGACTCACGGACCGCGCGGAAAGAATAGTGCATGTGCCGAGGCTTCTTTACTATTGGAGATCGCACTCGGGCTCTACGGCGTCCAACATAGAGGCCAAGCATTACGCGATAGAAGCCGCCAGAGGAGCCGTGTCGGATCATCTTAAGCGTCACGGGTATGAGCATTTCCAGATCACAAGTACCAGAGCATTTGAGACCATATTCAAGATCAGCTATGAGATATCCGGTTCGCCGCTGATATCGATCATCATTCCCAACTGTGATCACGCGAAGGATCTGAGGCGTCTCGTGGATTCCATCTACACCCGTTCCACCTGGGACAATTACGAGATAATAGTTGTCGAGAACGGGTCCAGATCAAGGGATACCGAAGGCTTGTACGAATCCTTCGAGAATGGTCCGATGAGAGAAAGGATAAGGGTGCTGGATTTCCACAGGGCTCCGGATGAATCCTTCAATTTCTCTGCTGTGGTCAATTTCGGTGCGAGACAGGCCAGAGGCCGTTATCTCCTGTTCATGAACAATGACATGGAAGTGATAACCATCAACTGGATGGAAGAGATGCTTATGTACGCCCAGAGATCTGATGTCGGGGCAGTCGGAGCCAAGCTCTATTTTCCTGACCGGCGCATACAGCATGCCGGTATAGTACTGGCGCTCGGAGCGCACAGGACGGCGGGTCATGTGCACTACAAACAGGCCGGACAGAACCTGGGATATATGGGAAGACTGTGTTATGCCCAGGATATGAGCGCAGTGACCGGCGCATGCCTTATGGTAGAAAAAAAGAAGTATGATGAAGTGAAGGGCTTTGATGAAAGACTGGCCGTTGCACTTAATGATGTGGATTTCTGCCTGAAGCTTCGAAAAGCCGGATATCTGAATGTATTTACTCCCTTTGCTGAGCTTACACATTATGAGTCGGCGTCGCGCGGAGATGATCTCACAGGGGAGAACGCCAGGCGCTACAATGAAGAGAGCGAACTGTTCCGTGAGCGCTGGCGCGATGTGCTTGATGCCGGCGATCCGTATTACAATCCCAATTTCTCCCTTGACCGCTCTGATTTCTCCCTGAAGGTGGGAGACTATACTCCGCTGAGGACAAAGTAGTGTACGCTGCTTTTTTCAAGAGATTTCTGGATATTATCGTATCGCTCGCGATGCTGATACTTCTTTCGCCCGTTCTGATCATACTGGCGGTCATAGTGAGAATAAAGCTTGGCAGCCCCGTGATATTCAGACAGGAGAGGCCGGGGAGATATGGCAGGATCTTCGGTATGTATAAATTCCGGTCCATGACGGATGAGAGGGATGCAAACGGAGAACTGCTTCCGGATGAGAAGAGGCTCACGCCGTTCGGCAGAAAACTGAGAAGTACTTCTCTCGATGAACTTCCCGAACTGTTCAATGTCCTGAAGGGCGATATGAGCATTGTCGGTCCAAGGCCTCTTCTTGTCAGGTATCTGCCGCTCTACAATTCAAGACAGTCAAAAAGACACATGGTCAGACCCGGCATCACCGGCTATGCTCAGGCATACGGAAGAAACGCGATATCCTGGGAAGAAAAATTTGAGAAGGATGTATGGTATACCGAACATGTGAGTATTTTGACCGACCTTAAGATCCTTGCGAGAACGGTCAAAACGGTGATCGTGAGAGAGGGAATAGATGCAGCAGGCGGCGGGATCATGCCCATGTTTGCGGGTTCATCCGATGAGGCCTTTGAAAAGATGGGCGGAGTGCCGCGGATATTGTTTCTCGGCAATGATTCAACAGGACTCTGGTTTTTCAGAAGGCAGCTGATGGCTGCATTTATGGAAAAGGGTTATTCCGTGCATGCCGCTTTTCCCGATGAGAAGTGCGGCAGGGAGATAGAAGAGAGCGGCGTGGCCGTACATCATATCCCGATGAACAGAAGGAGCGTAAATCCCTTCGGAGATCTGAAGTATCTCTCCATGCTGAAGAAACTGTACCGGGAGATCCGCCCGGATCTGGTGCTTACGTATACGATCAAACCCAATGTATACGGGGGATATGCGTGTAGAAAAATGGGGATACCATATCTGTCAACAGTGACAGGTCTGGGGTCGGCATTTAAGAATAAAGGGTTATTGCGTTCGCTTGTTACAGTGATGTACAGGGAAGGACTTAAGGGAGCGCAGGTTGTATATTTTCAGAATTCCGAGAATATGCGGGTCTTTTCGGAATGCGGGATCACAAGAGACAGGAGTACCGCGCTTCTGCCGGGATCCGGCGTCGATCCGGAGGCTTTTGCGGCGCTGCCTTATCCCGGGCATGCGGATGACATCCTGAGATTTCTGTTCGTGGGGCGCATCATGAGGGAGAAGGGCGTGGGAGAATTCATAGCCGCGGCAGGAACCCTTCATGATAAGTACCGGGATCGGGTGAGCTTCACGGTGATGGGCTACACCGAGGGTGACATGGAGGAGGAGCTCAGGAAAGCAGGCGATGAGGGAGTTATAAAGATCATCGGGTTTCAGAAGGACGTGGCCCGCTATTTTAAAGAAGCAGACGCCATTGTTCTGCCGAGTTACCATGAGGGGATGAACAATGTTCTCATGGAGGCGTCGGCGAGTGCCCGCGCATGTCTTGCAAGCGACATACCCGGCTGCAGAGAGATCGTTGAGGACGGGGTGACAGGATTCTTGTTTGAGCCAAAGAGCGCTGATGCCCTGACAAAAGCAATGGAAAAATTCATTGCTCTGGATGCGGAAGAAAGACGCTCCATGGGGCTTGCCGCAAGAGACAGAATGGTGAGCAGATTTGACAGAAGGATTATAATAGACAGAGTATTGCAGGATGCTGCAGGGATCATATACGGGAAACAGGAGTCTGTCGGATAAACAGTATGAATAATAAAGGAAGGTGCACAGAATGAGTCTTTATGAGAAGCTTAAAAACAGAGAAGAAGCACTGTCATTGGTGGGACTTGGGTATGTGGGAATGCCCATCGCACACGCTTTTGCGAAAAGCATTAAGGTCATCGGCTTTGACCTCAATGAGAAAAAGATAGAGCTGTACAAAAGCGGTGTTGATCCCACCGGAGAAGTGGGCGACGAGGAGATAAAGAAGACAAGCATCGAGTTTACATCCGATCCCGCAAGACTGAAGGAAGCGAAGTTCCATATCGTGGCTGTGCCGACCCCCGTCAACGACGATCACACTCCGGATCTTTCACCCGTTGAAGGAGCCAGCAGGATACTTGGACAGAACCTCACAAAGGGTTCGATCGTTGTCTACGAATCAACGGTTTATCCGGGAGTCACGGAGGATGTGTGCATACCGATCCTTGAGAAGGAATCCGGACTTAAATGCGGCGTGGATTTCAAGGTGGGTTATTCGCCCGAGAGAATAAATCCCGGTGATAAGGTTCACAGGCTCTCCACTATTACCAAGATAGTATCCGGCATGGATGAGGAGACTCTTGATGAAGTGGCGCATGTATATGAAATGGTGGCGCTGGCAGGTGTGTACAGAGCCGGAAGCATAAAGGTGGCAGAGGCCGCAAAGGTCATTGAGAACAGTCAGAGGGATATCAATATAGCCTTCATGAA
>JAILGA010000007.1 GCA_024697225.1 Lachnospiraceae bacterium | reverse complement strand
TCCGCGGTACTTTGTTCTCAACGATCGAGCGCGCATGATTTCCGCCCATTCCGCCGAGACCTATGATACCGATCCGCACTTCATTGTTTTCTCTTCCCATCGCTCTTTTCCCCCTGGTTTTTCAGGATTATCGCTTGATGTCCAAGGTATCCTGATCAAGTATCCTGTTGAATCCTATTGTATTTAAAACCGGTTCGTAATAATATGTACATAGAATACCATTTTTATGCAATATTCCGACCTTTCTGCTGGGGTGAATATTATGCCTGAACCGCGAACAAACAAGCCATCCGGGGTACCGCTTTACTATGTAAGCTCTTCCTTTGATGTGGCCTACCGTAAGTCTGTTTCCGAATATCCCGTTGGACCGCATTCGCATAATGCCGTAGAATTCTATTTTACTCTGACCGATCTGCCGGATGCGCTGTTGAACGATACTGTACAGGCGGTTACCGCCGGTGCATTGCTTATCATCCCTGCTTTTTGTGTACACCAGCTTTTCCACGAAGTCAATGTGGAATATGAACGCTACATCCTGACTATACACGACAAATGGCTGAAATCAGTTCTTTGGGAAAACAGCGCTGAGTACGCCTACCTGAGTGACTCTGAACATCCGCTGGTCGTATTTCCGACAGCTGAAAAAAGGGAGGAACTGATCCGTGATTTTGACAAACTGCTCTCACATGCAGACCGGAGTTCTCTTGAAACTCTGATCCATCTGTTACGACTGTTATATGATATCGACTCAATGAGACTTACTTTGAAAAATACGGGACAATCAGTTCATCTTCCCGTCTCCGCCTCACAAAAGAAGGTGAATGAGATCATCTCATATCTGAATGAGCATCTTACAGAAAACCTGAGTCTTTCCGATCTGGCTTCACATTTCTATCTGCACCCGGATTATCTTGCAAGACTGTTTAAAAAGCATATGCATATCCCTGTCGGGCAGTATATTACATTACAAAAGATCAGTACAGCTGAAGCGCTTCTCCGCGAAGGAATGACCGTTACCGAAGTACAGGAATCGCTCGGCTTCTCAAGCTATGCTTATTTTTTCCGCACTTTTCAGAAGATCACCGGGATATCCCCCGGTAAATACCGAAGGCTTGTCTGCTAAAACAGTATATAACGGAAGGGTATATGACAGTGAAGAGGAGGAAGAAACACCGGGATCGTCTACATATGTGCGGCTATTCTTCGGATTTGGCCCAAAACGGTTATGGCAAAAGGAACAGGCTGCTTGTTGGAACAGCCTGTTTTTGGTACAATGAGGGCGCTCACAGGAAGGGATTATCATGGGATTATTTGGAGTAAGAAGGAACGTACTGTGAAGAAAAATGTAGTCATAACAATATTAGCGGGAGTGTGTCTGATGCTTTCTTTGGCCGGATGCGGAAAAACCGATCAGGTGACGGATGCGGATACGGAGATTGAATACGAGAATGCATATGAGTCCGGTGGGATAGAAGACCGGAGTGGGGATGGTGTTATGGAAGAAGCAGTTGTGAATTCAGGCGGAGAAAAAGCAAGGCTTAGCTTTGAGTCCTTTGATGGCGGCGGTCCGGAATTTAATGTGGTGATCGCTGACGAAAGCATTGTTTCATACAATACCGAGACAAAATACTACAGCTCTGATCACGAAGAAATGAACGGCTCCGGCTTTGATAAGATCATCACCTTTGCCGGCATAAAACCGGGTGAGACGACAGTGGTCATAGAGGAAAGATCTCCCATAGCCGATAACCTTGACCATAAATACAGGATAAAAGTGGATGATGATCTTAACGTACAGCTCGAGGAATTGTATGTGAAAGATATAAACGAAGAGGCAGGTGAAAATATGATTCTGATGATAGGCGGTGAGGAATGCACGGTTGAGTGGGAAGAGAACGAGTCGGTAGAGGCGTTGAAGGAACTGTGTCCGCTGACAGTACAGATGTCTATGTATGGCGGCTTTGAGCAGGTCGGCTCCATTGGAAAAAGTATACCAAGGGATGATGAGCAGATCACAACTGACTATGGGGATGTTGTCTTATATTCCGGCAATCAGATAGTGGTCTTTTATGGGTCAAACAGCTGGGCATATACGAGACTTGGTCATATTGACATGACGCAGGAGGAATTGACAGAGCTATTGGGGAATGGCGATGTGGAGATAACGATCGAATAGGGGGGATGAGAGCGGAGCATCGTGAGGCTTAGATGTAATGAAAATGGAATACGTCTAAATAACCACTATCCATTGTTGTGACTGCATGGGTCAATACAATATGTCAGCTAGGTTGTTGGCTTTTCAGTTGTGATAACTCAGCTTGCAGTTTTGCAATAGTTTCGTCCTTTTCGGCGATAATTTCGTCTTTCTGCGCAAATATCGGCGCAAAATAAGCCTCAAGCTCCTGGTGGAGCCGCAGGTTTTCCTCCTGAAGTCTTACATCATATAGCATTTCGACACCCTGATCCTTTCTGACCCGGTTGACGATATCGTCAAGCGTTGTCGTTGCCCGATTTACAGCATAGGCGCTGGTTGAGTGACAGATATATTTTATCATCTCCTGTTCCGAACGACATTTCTGAAGAATGATAATCGAGAGGATAGCACCGGAGGAGCGCAGAAGCAATAGGCTTTACAGATTGTTCATAATTTTCGGCATTTTGCACAAAGAAATGAGGGGAAATGGTCTCGGGTTTTGTGCATATTTACCAAAGGTTGAGACCCCAGAGTATCAATCGCTCAGTGAGTAGAATACACTATCGGTGACCTGAAGAACCGGTTGGTTTGCCATGACTTCGGATCTCTCGATGTTATGAGATAGGTCTTCAGAAATATTTCGAAGTAAAGATGAACCTTTTTTTCATTTGAGTACGTCATAATATATGGCCGGGAGAAAACGGTCAGATCAATCCATTTCAGGAAGGATTTTCCATAAACAAAACTTGAAGGCGCAGGTGAGGGGCATACTATGCCTTTCTCCGGCTTGTTGACCGTTGTTGTGAAAGGAGGATCCATATGAATACCACCAAAAACAGAATACCGAAGGCAAAAAACCCGGAAACCATCCAGGTGGCCGTCCCTGCGGCATCCCTTGTGGATGTCATGCGCAGGTACAAGAAGATGACCTGGCCGGTAACGGTGACGATCCGGGATCGGAGCCGCGGCGGGACACTCTTCTTCCTGCGAAACAGAAGAGACCTGGAGGCATTCCGAAAGCAGGCTGGCGATCTGCAGGTTGCGTACTTTGCGAAGGTCAGGAATGAGCTGATGGTCGATCTTGACAAAAACGCAAAGGTGACCGTCAGGTACAGCAGCTTCCGGAAGGCCAGAGGAGCAGAACTCCTTTCTCCCTCTGAGGTTGTCCGGTACTTCCTGTATCGGACAGGGGACCTGAAGGAGCCCGCGCCGGAGAGTCAGAAGCCGGAGAATGGTAAGCCGGAGAGTTGGAAGCCGGAGAAAAAAGCCTCGTCTGTGAGGCTTTAAAGGCAGAGGAAGGCTGCACCACTGATCGTGGTGCAGCCTTTAGGGCCATGGTTATGGGAGGAATACAAGAGTCACATACGTATAAAACGAGAAGAAACAGGCTGAATTATGGCAAAATCAGCCTGATACAAGAGTCATGCGCGTATAAAACGAGCAGAAACAGGCGAAATTATGGCAAAATCAACCTGATACAAGGATCGTGCGCGTATAAAACGGGCAGAAACAGGCGAAATTATGGCAAAATCAGCCTGATACAAGAGTCATACGCGTATAAAACGAGCGGAAACAGCCGAAATTATGGCAAAATCAGCCATGGGATGATCAAAAAGCAATAATATGAGGAAAAAAGAAAAATCTAAGTGAAGTCAGATAGATGGAACACTTGACTGGTTTGGAACGGACTTTATGATTACACATAAGAATGAGGATCAGATCGTTGTAAGGCTTAAATGTAACGAGAACGCTATGAGGTATTGGGCGCTGCAGTATGGACCGTACGTGGAGGTCCTTGAGCCGGAATCGCTGAGGAAACAGATCGTGGAAGATATCGCTGCGATGTCGGAGAAGTATTTGATATATGCTGATAGAGACCAGACTCAAAGGTCACAAAGATAGAAAAGAAGTGGTTGTGCAGGCTTTATCCCCTCTCTTCTTCTTTTAGTATCCCCGATCCACTCACATTTTGACGAAATAGCGATAAATCGTCAACGAAACACCGCAATGCCGCGACCGATCACAAACTTGACGAAATAGCGATAAATAATCAACGAAACACCGCAATGTCACAGCCAATTATAAACTTGACGAAATAGCGATAGCAAATCGACGAATAATCACAATGCCACAGTCGGTCGCATGGCAGAATATGTTTGACAAACAAAACTGCAAGATAATGGGGATGTTGGAATCGCCATGCGCCACAGCAGAAGCACCATAGCCAGTCACCATAGCCATGCGCCATATGCGCAAAAAACATCCAAACGCCTTGAAAAATAAGCGGGTTTTCGGTATAACAAAAAAAGGAAAATTATGTATATTGATCGATGCTTCGGCATATGCTGTGCCGGACATCCCGGTTTATATGATGAGTATGCAAAAGCCGACCTGAACCAAATTTTTTCATAAATCGACCCGAAAATGACAGTCCCGTGCATATATACAGTATATAACTGAAAAAGGCAATGAAAGGAGAACGCCATGCCGAATCAGATCAAAGATGGGTATACATCGACTCTCAGTGAGGAATTTCAAAAGCGCATAAACGCGCCGCTTACCGGTCTGGACGCGGATTATCTGTCTATGGGCATCGGATCGATGATGCCGGAACAGGTCGATCTGCTGTCCGACCATATGTCTATGGATAAAGAGAACTATCTTGATACCGACAAGTATCCATATGTAATGCCTTATGCCAATAAGGTCGATATCACGAAGCTGTGGGCGGTCCCGGAAGGGAAGGATTTCAAACCCGTTCTTGAAGATTTCAAAAAAGCGACCGAGAAGGTGGAAAAGGCCTTTGCGCAGCAGATCGGGCCCGGAGACGAGCCCCTTAAGGAATATGTAGATGCGATGATCATAAACCCCGCGAAACGCGTGCAAAGGGGATGGCCTTGCGCAAAACTGACCAACAGGCTGAATGCGAGCGGATGGTATAAGGAGTTTGGCGCCTATACGAACGGCGGCGTAAGTGAGGAAGCAAGGAAGGGCTTTGCCTGGGGCGATGTCCACTTCCCGCTCAACAGACTGATCGTATCCGTGGACAAGGTCATAGGACTCCACGTTGATTATTTCGAAAAGGCAGACAATGGAACGATCACCGTGGAGGAGGAGAAAAACTTCAGACAGGCGATCCTGGAGGAGGAGATCCGTACACTGCACTATCTGAACCGGGTCGCCACACACACGGATCCCGTCGAGGGAGAGCAGATCAAAAAACTCTCGGGGGTAGGAAATCCTGCGGGGGATTACAATCGTTATTCCGCCCGCGGGATCAGGCTGACATTTGCCGATACCGAGGCGAGGATCGCTGGGCTTAAGGCAGGCTGGCCCATTGAGGATCTGAATGCCCTCTCGAGCTTCAAGTACGCAATGGAACTCATCTACAGCGATGCATACTACTCACATGAGTCAACGACTCCCAAGCTCCTCGCCACACCTGCTTTTCTGCCGGGGCAGCAGGAATACCTTGTCAGGATGCAGGAACTCTGGAGTAAGATCGAATCGACGCCGGTAAGGGATCCGGAGACGAGAATGGCGCTTCTGAAAGAGATGCGAGACGTTATCCGGGACGGGATCGATAAGGGATTTGTCTCTACAAAGAATCTCGGTGACGAAGGGCCGAAATTCAGCTTTGAGCTCTATGACATCGATCGCAAGATATCCAGACAGCTTACCCCTGCGGAGACAGAGGTGATGACAAGCGGCAACAACCTTAATTTCGACCGCGTAGGCATCGTGGAGCAGGAAGAGACCGATGCGGAGAGAAAACGCCGCGAGGAGTTTGAGGCGAAAGAGCGCCTGGAGAGAGAAGAGAAAGAACTCGCGGACGAACTGGAAGCCCTCGAACGTGAAGAGCAGGAGGAACGCGAGGCCAGGAGACTGGCGGAATCGCGGGGGTACTATGACGCCCTGGAGGAGAACGCCAGACGCCGCAGGACGGAGCCTCTGCCCTATGCGGAAAGGGAGCGCAGGCGCCTCGAGATCGATCCCGCGGGACGGATCTGGTTCTTTGACATACTTGAGGAGAAGAGACTTAAGGCTATTGAGACCACACCGGTCAATACAAACACGCGCCCGCCGTCAGACCAGAATAATATCCTGCGCTACTATATGGCGAAAAAGAACCTGAATTATGACCAGGCTCTCGATCTGCAGCTTGCCTCTCCCGAGGACAGGAGGCAGATGGCGGAGGAATACTATGATGATCTGATCGCCCATCCCTTCATGGGCGTTCCGGATGACGAGGCTGCAAAAAACGCCCGCTACCTCGGAGAACTGGATGCCGCAGGAATAAAAAATCTCCTTTCACAGCCCCTGCCGGAGTTTGATCCCACGGATCCCGTACAGGTAAGAGGCTATGCGTCAGGCCCCATGGGACGACTTGCAAGCTTCTGCATGGACCTCGGCCAGAATGACAAGAGACTGAGGGATATGGAGAATCCTTCCAGCCCCGTGCGCAGAGCCTATTCTTCGGCCTTCGGCAGCAGGGAGGAGTACGCGAGGCTCCACGGACAGGCAGAGATACCGAATACGCTGGGAGAGATCGCTGTCTTCATGAACTCCGAGAACGTCACGCCGCTGCAACGTGCTGTGGCCCTGCACTTTTTGCAGACAAAGTACGCGGAGATCGCGGGGCGCCCGCTGTCGGAGCTTCCCGCAGACAAGTGGATCGATCTGAGAGCGACAGCTAACGGTCTCTGGGAGAGCCTCGCTGATTTTCCGACGGAGGGGGCACCCACGGAGAGGACGATACAGCTGTTCCTGGAGGGGAGGATCCCCTCGCCGTTCTCTGAGGAATACCTCCGCAGATTTGATGCAAAGATCAATGCGGTCAGGGAGAGGATAACCTCCTACGGGGATGACACGGCAGTCAACAACAGGCTGCGGGGCATCGATATGGCCCGCGTCTATAATCTTGACTACATATCCCAGCGTGAGGGCGAACAGCCGCCGTTAGGGGTTCTGAACTTCAGAGAACTGACACCCGGGCAGATCGAGGCTACCAGACAGATCTTTGAGGATACCCTGGGAAATTATATATCGACGACAGACATGCAGCCGATGCTCGCCGTCATTAAGGGCGAGAGCATCTATGACCGCTTTACGATAAACGGCGTCAAAGCATCAAAACTGGTGAAGGATGATTATAGGATAGGATACGACCTTTTGAGTCCGGAACAGAGAGAGGCTGCCATCGAAGCGGAACTCTTAAAGGCTCTTGCGGATCCGGCAAAACAGGTGGCGTTCAAGCCGTTAATCGGCAGGCCGGACGGCACTATCATCGAAAAGCAGCCGCCTGTCACAATTCCCCATCCCGTACCCCAGCGTGTGGCTGAAAATCCCGTCCAGCCGCCGAACGCAGATGCGAGATCCGAGGCACTTCTCTCGCAGACCGCGGAGGGAGCGAAAAAACTGAACGGCATCCTGCCCGGGATGTTCGACAACCTTCAGCCGGATTATCTTGAGAAGAAACTTGCTGGTGTACAGGATCCTGCGCAGATACAGCATGAAAAGAGCGATTTCGTGCGCGGATATACTCAGGCTGCCGATATGCTCTCCGGCATGATGGCGCAGGGTGCGCAGGAGGGAGAGGGTCCGGTTCCGGGACTTTCGGACTATGTGAAACTCCTGGGAGACCGCGTGCGCATTGCCCATGAGCATCCGGAAAGACAGGAGAGCATGCCGTATGCAGCACTCATGGGCCTTGTGGATCAGATCCATGTGCCGGAACCGGGCGCGGTGGATCACAGGCAGCCGGGTCCCGTATTCCGCGCTCTTGCCGATCATCCCTCCGGGTTGAATTCCTTCCCGCTCATCGACGCTGCGAAGAATGCGCAGAAGCTTATGGACGATACCGCGCAGTTTGCGTTAAGAGCCAGGGACACTGGGCATCCTATGACTGCGGAGGATGATATCAATACCCGCAGGACGCTTCTTGCACAGATCACACAGCTGGAGGAGCAGCTTGACGAGATGGAACGCGTCTTTCGCAGGAAAAACCGCGGAAGGCAGGTCAGGCAGACCTTGGACGATGAGAATGCGATCGATCGCTTCATGAACGGGAATCCCGGCATTAACGCGGTCAGAGCGGAGCTTGATGGACGCCGCAAAGCAATGATACAGGGCTGGCCCGCGCAGGATCTGGATCTCATCGCAGACTTATATGCAAAACGTGAAGTGATCGACCGCGCTCTTAAGACGATGCCTGAGGGCACGGATCAGTATATGGCATATAAAAGAGCCGGCAGAGTGCTGCGTGAGATCTGCGACAAGCTGGATGGTTCGGTCATTGAGAGCGCGGAAAAGAGAAACGAGGTCTTAAACTTCATAGATTCCTACGGCCCCGCGGTCTACAACGACATCATCTCGAGAGCCGGTGCACCGGAGGCAGGGCAGACGGCAGCATTCAGGGAAAGCGTTCGGAGAGCGAAGGAGGCGCAGATTCCGGAGGCTGCCTTCAGGAGCGCCGAGGACTCAATGGCTGTCGGTGATGAGGCCTTCCGGCTGATCCGGGAGAAGGAAGCAAGACAGGAAGAAAGACGGGAAGCAAGGCGGGAAGAAAGGCAATGGACTGCAGCCTATCGCAGGCAGCAGGACGAAGAACGCAGACGGAGACTCCGCGAGGAGCGCGAGGACAATGAGATGGGAGAACGTCTCTATCGCGAGGGGCTCTTTGATGAACAGGCGGTCGAGACGGAGGAAGAAGCAGAGGAGAGGGAATGGGTCAGAGCATATAATACGGGGCGGGCCCGGGATGAGATCCATAGGGAGCGTGTCATCAGACAGCTCGATAACAGAGAGTTTGACTCCAACGATTTTGACTATCAATCTTTTGACGAGGTGTTTGCCTCAGAGGAAGAAAAGGCTGTCAGTCCTTTTGTACCGAATGACGAATATATCAATATGCTTTTTGAGGACGAAAATTTCTTCAGCAACCTCTTTGAAAATCAGGTGAGGCCGGAGGCAGGAGAAGGACTCTACGGCAACAACCAGATATTCGGTTTCCTTGAGTGGGAAGACATCGATACCAGACTGAGGGAATTTGCGGAGCATGACGGACGTTCGCTTGGCATCAGGACGGAAAGCAGCCCCGCAGTGACCAACGATATGCGTGCCTATCTGATGGCGCGTCACGGAATGACCTTTGAGGAAGTCTATGCTCTCAATACAGCCGATCTGAAGGATCGCAGGAAATATGGCAAAGAATACATAAGTGAGCTTGAGGCGCATCCGCTGAACGTCGACATGCCGGAAGAACAGAGGGCGGAGTCTGCAAACTACTATGGTTCGATGCACAGGGAGGCAATGGAGCGCTTTACGGATATGCCGTTCCCTGATCTGGATATTTCTGATGAGAACACGATGCGCAGAATAGGCTACGGCCCCTCGATGCAGCGTGCTGCAGCCTCCTTCGCCGCTGATATGCTCATTGACCCCATGAACCTGTATTTCAGCCCGTATCCGGAGGTGCGTTCTGCCTATGTCGACGCGCTTGGCGGACCGGAGGGCTATGCAGGGTACCATGATCAGCTGACCTTTGTCCGCGCAGTGGAGAAGCTTGCAAGGGTGGCAGCGGATCCCGTCAGCGAAAAGAGCCCGCTGAGGAACAAGGCGTATGCGAAATACCAGCTGGAACTCCTGAAGGAAAAGATGAGAGGGAAGAAGATCTCCGAGATACCGGACGGTGAAGGGAATCTTCTCTACGAGGTCGCGATGAAACTCGGCGCAGGCTCCATTCCCGCTGAAGGAGCCCCCACTGACGAACAGCTGCAGGCTTATCTTGACGGAAAGGCAGCTTCACCGTTTACCCAGGCTTATACGAGCCGCGTGGATGCCTCGATAAACGATCGGATCGCCGCCACTTTCAAAGGCAGGGTTGAAAACAGCGTCATCAAGGCGATAAAGGAGGAACTGGGCCATAAGCCCACAGTCTATGATCTGTCCTACATCCCCGTAAACCCTGATGTGGAACCGCCGCGTCCGGATTATCTGAACATGCCAGCAGAGGAAATGCGGGAAACGCATATTGCCTTTAACAGGATATTCGGCAACTTCATGGATGCCATGACCAACGGGCAGGCCAGGATGTCCATGATGAAGGGCGAGGATTTCTGCGACCGCTTCCGCATAGACGGAAAGAAGATTTCGGAACTCGATATACTGCAGAATGCAAAGAATATGAAGGAACCCGGTGAGTTCAGGATCTTTATGGAATCAGAGATCCTGCGGGCTCTGGCGGATCCGAAGCGCAAGCTGGACTTCGTGCCTCTGACGATTAACGAAAAAGGTGAGATCGCTGAGCAGGAGCCGGTGACCATTGAAAAACCGGCCTTTCCGCCGTTCGAAGAAGTAGATGAAGCGCTCGAACCGGCAGCAGTTACCTCCGACACCTCCAGAGAAATAATGGCCTACGCCATGGCGCTGGTTAAGCTGCCCTCGAATCTCACGACCGTAGAGGGGCTTCGCGAGGGAAATGCATATGACCCGCAGTGTATGTATGTTCATCTTGAAGATAAAAGCTTTTTCTATGATTACGCCACGAAGGGTGATACTGATGAGATGGAAATCTATATGGGGAGACATCATGGGCATGTTCATATAGACGGTGATGTCGCTTCTTTCAAACTGATGCGCGGTCTGAAGGCTGACGGAACACTTAACGAAACGGGAAAGAAGAATCTCAAGAAACTTAAAGATATTCTGAACGATGAATATGATAAGCTTGAAGATCTCGCCCGGGAGTATGACGCCAAAATCCCCATGCTGGCAGAAATGATCCGCTTTGGCTGCGATGATGTGACGACCGTTGATAAAGGCACGCCATGGGCTGTCCTGAAGCAGAATTACTCCTATATGAACTTAGTATCACAGAACGGTACTATGCATCTTGGAGTGCCGGGGACGAAAGTCCCGTACGATCAGATACAGGTGATGCATGAGCTGACGGGATATCCGACAGGCGGCCCTTCTTTCCCGCTGCCGGATGCCATGATCGCGGTCAGACGTCAGGCGCTTGCCACGGCCGCCCACAAGCGCTCCGGGGCGGCAGGGACATTGAACAGAATGCAGGACAGGCTTACACGTAGGATGATCCTTTCGGAAATGGACCGGGCGGAGAGTAAACTCCGACGGCTCGATGAGCTGGATCGCAAGAGTCACGACATCAGAAACCCTGAAGCGATGCAGGCTGCGCATTTCAACCGGTTTCTTGACAATGATGTAAACCACTCCTCGTCCTATTACCCGCGGGGAACAAAAGAGGTCCACAGCGACATGGCCGGAAGGCGCTCACTCATGGCAAACGGGTGGCCGGTGGGTGACCTGGATGCGCTGTCCTTCCTGTATGCCCGCCGGGCGGAACGTAAGGATTTTGCGGAGAACGGAAAATATTCAGAGGAAAGACGCACACAGGCAAAGCGCGGGTACAAGGTATTGGATGAGATCTGCAACTATCTGGATCATACCGAGATCCGTAACGCCGAGGACAGGAAAAAGGCACTGGAATACATCCGTTCCTACGGAAAGCTCGTGTTTAATGACAATGTCCTGGTGACTCCAAACAACCGGGAAGAATTTAAGATGGAGATTGACCGTATGATCGGGCGGCCTGTCATGGAGCATGAGTTTTTAAGCGATGCTGAGAGGCAGGAATACAGGGACAGCTACGAACAGTATATGGCGCAGGCCGGAAGCTTCAGGCTTACACCGACTGCTAACGGTCCGCAGACAGACATGGAACGCGCGTTCCTCAGTCCCGAGAATATCTCAAGACTTGCCGAGGCTAACAGTCAGATGGAAGCGGATACGCAGATCTCCGGCGATCCCGCACTCGCGGAGGCAAGACATCAGATCCAGCTCCTCCTTGCAGAAGTGGACAGTTTCTACAGAAAAAAAGAGCTGTTAAATCCTGAGCGCGCCGATGAGAGAAAAGCGGCTTTTGATAAGATCCTGCAGAGATCCACAGATGCCGTGGACGCCCTGGAGGAGGCCGCTGAGAAGCTTACGGATAATGGGAAAAAGACGAAGTTTACCGCCGCCGAGGAAAAGATGCGCAGGGAGATAGACCTTGCCAGGCACGGCGTGGACGAGATGCGTCGCAGGTACTCCGCGCAGATGGATTACGAGCTTCAGCGCAAAGATGATCTGGAGAAACTGGAGAGAGAGGAGAGGAAAAACAGAGAAGATCCCGAGAATTTAACAGGACAGTATGAGGTCGATCTCGGTACTGCGATGCTTCAATTATCCGAGGAGGATAAACAGTGGCTGGTCAGGCTTTTGACCGATCCTCTTGAGGAGGATGAGAGGTTCGATTTCAATACAGGTGAAGTGATCCCGGCCCGCAGGCGTGAGCTGCCTGAGCGCATCGTGGTGGCCATTGATGACGATGGCAGCGTAAAGCCGTTAGTCATGATCATGGCCGAAAAACAGGGCAGAAGACCGGATAACAGAACACCCGAAGAGAAAAGGCGCGATGCCATCAGGGCCGAGAGAGCTGAAAAGAGAAAGGCAGTTCCTTATGAAGAAGGAGCGGCGGATCTCTTTGAGACCGGCGACGGAGGATGGGAAGCTCAGAACAGAGAGGCTCATCGCATCCACGAGAGGCTGGAGAGAGGTAAGGAGGCAGACAGAAGGCGCGAACTTGCACAGCAGATGGGAGATCCGCGCTATGAGTGGAGCTTCTCCCATATCCTGCGCGATGCCAATGAGAAAAAACAGACGGCAGAAAAAGCGTTCAATGAGGCTGACAAGGATCCTGCGATATCTGACGCCCGCCTGGCTTCACTTCTTGATACGGCAAAGGAAACCGCATATGTGAGCGAGCATATGGAGAAAGAGGTGGTCTATTCCTACGACGCAGATTACCTCGACTGGGAGATCAGTCACAGATGGCCGAAGATCTATGAGGAGAAGTATCTGCCATGGATCAAAAGCGAGACCAGGGGCCTTAAGAACGTCTCATATTCGACATCTATGTCCGCGAGAAAGAGGGCTTTGCAGTCGCTGCCTGAGAAAGAGAGGTATGAGATCCTTTCGGCACTCGCTGAGGGTCTTGAACCCGCACAGCGTGAGGAACTGAGAAACAGACTTGTCGGCATGAAGGCACCTTTTGGCGTGCCGTATGCGGAGCAGGTGACAAAACCGCTGCATGAACGCATAGAGGAGCTGAAAAAAGAGGAACGGCCGGTAAGCCCCATCGGCGTGCCTTTTGCACCCGGAGACGAAAGGCTCGAGCCCTACCGCGAGGCACTGGATTACGCAGATCAGGTGCTTGACAGCGTGGATGAGGACCGGATCATGTACGGCACCATGGCTGCAAACGACAGGGAGAACTCCATCAACAGGCTCCGTAACAGGCAGGTCGATCAGGTGATCGCAGGCAAGGATGAAAACTTCCGGATCGTGGCTGCGCTGTTTATGAGCAATGACATTAATATGCTGGATGCGGGGATCATGCCCTCTCATGAGCCGGCGCTTGAAGAGATCATAAGCAGGACGCAGGAGCATTCTCCCGGATATATCCAGGCACTGGGACGCCTCATGTCGCGCATGGAGGAGATGGGGATCACCCCCAGCGGCAGGGCGGAGGAGATTATAAAAGCCTATGCTTTTGGCAATCTTGCCAAAGCAAAGCACGATCTTGAAAAAGCGATCAGAGAGGGTGATCCCGACGGCGTCATAGCGGCGAAGCAGGATTATGAAAAGTGGCGCGGCAATATGCAGGAGCTTGTGAATTTTGCCAAGGAGAATTTCTCCCCCGACACCGCTCCGGGCAATGTCGATACGCGCAGGAATCCGGAGGTACCGTGGGAATTCGCCGGCGAATATACCGCCACCTCCCAGGTGAACGGCGCCTTCATGCTTTATTCTGCCCTGAAAAGTAACGGAATAACCGTGCAGGAGTTCGTGGAAGATAATGAAGCCGCGACAAGGAAGATATTCGAAGGGTTCGACCGGAAAAACAGCTATAAGGAGCAGTTTAAGGACAAGAGTATCGGCGCGGCACTGGGCACCATGATGGCAGAGGATGCCAATCAGGAGTCGATAAGGATCGCAAGGACAGCCTCGGAGAATCATCTGGTGTTTCGCGGGATAGAGATGTTCACGGAAGCAGATCGCGATAAGACAAAACTCGCGGAGAACCGCGCTACGTTGTCGCTTAAGATGAATCATAGGAATCTTGTCACCCGTACCCGTGAGACCAAGAGAAATCCGTTCCTGCAAAATGACGGCGAAAAACGCAGGAAGGAAGTTCTGCAGCTGTTATCGGTCGTAAACGAGGAGGACCTGCGCGCGGATTACGACCGCATGGTCTGCGAGTCGTACTTCGATGACCGGGGCAGGAAGCTCGCGCCTGTCACGGCGGGTTCGTATATAGCAAACAGGGGGAATATTGATTATACGAGGCTTGCTGACCGCGGTGCCGATATCATAAGAGACGCACTGGCAGTTCCGAATACGACGTTTGATGCCGCGGAATTTATGGAGGAGAGACAGAAGGCTTTGATCTCGCTTTTGACCGCAAAAGCAGCTGACGCCGGAAAGGCCGGCTACGGCCGGCTGGAGTATGAGGTCACACACATGGAGGAGACCTATGATACTCTCCGCGCACACAATCCCGAGATGGAAGAGCTCACCGAGGAACAGAGACAAAGGTTCAGGACAATGGCGCAACAGTACATGGCAATGAGCAAAAAAGCGCACAACAGCCTTACGGCAGAGCAGAAGAATCTGATCGCCTCCAGAAAACGCAGGGAAGGGAATATTGCAAGGAGAGCGAGAGCGGAGCTTTTGGCTCATGAAGTCCGGCGCGATAGGCAGGATGCGGTCCGAAGGACGCAGGAGCAGAACCGCCGCCGTCAGGAGGATATCATCAGGCAGCAGCAGGAACAGCAGCGCCTTGCCGAGCAGCGGAGCAAAGAAAAGGATGCCGCTGTCAGGGCCCAGCTTGCGGCGGATTATCGCAGGCTGCAGCAGGCACCGCAGCTGGAACAGCGGCGGAAGGCGAACGATGCTCTGCCGTTGTCCGTAAGGTTCCGTATCGTATTTGACCGCCTGCAGCAGGCTGATCGGAGAAAAAATGAGGTCAGGCGGGAAAATCTCGTTGATCCTGAGGCATACAGGGACTTCATCATCGCGCGCCAGGGAGCGGATACCCGCGTTGACCAGCTCCTGAAGAAGATGGTCCGGGCTTCGCAGAAGAATCCTGAGATCACCCGTATAACTGCTGCTTCGGTGAAGGAAATACTCAAAGGCGTTGTAGATGACCAGCGTGCCGGGGAGATCGTTGCAAAGATCCCGGGAGGAATCGGCTATTCCGGGGATCTTGAGGATCTTACCGATGAGGAACGGGCGATCGTCATCGGTGCCATCGCCGGAACGATCGATGAGAGAATAAGCGAACAGATCATTAAAGAGGATGATGCCTATGTTCCGCTCTCTGATATCGATCTCACCGGAAGCCCGTTCATGGCGGGACAGGATCCTGAAAGGCAAAAACAGATCCGCGCAAATTACGAGAAACATATGCTCTCCGACGGACCGGAAGTGCAGGAGATCCGCTTACTCAGAGGCGAGATCCAAAATGACAGTACCCGATTTGCAAAGAACCGCAGGGAGCGCCGCGCTCTGATGGACGATCTTGATTACGCGGAGCGCATGATGCGGAGGTCCGATCCGGAAGTGAGAGATAAGCTCATGGAATTGATCGGCAGCAGGGAGCAGTGCAACGATGATCTGAGAAAACCCAGACTTGAGGAGGATAAGAACAGGGAAGAAAACCGGTATATGTACGGATTGATGCAGGAGATACGCATCGACGGATTCAAAGTCCACATCCCGCGCGCGGACAAGACTGCGGATATAAGGAAACTCAAGGGAGAGAAGCTTAGCTTTTCGCCGGAATATACGGCAGCGGTCGTGCGTA
>JAILGA010000004.1 GCA_024697225.1 Lachnospiraceae bacterium | reverse complement strand
TCCTCCTGTTCCTCACCGGATCCGGCTGAGAAAGCGTCTTTGTCCGGCTCAGTAAAAAACAAGTCCTCCTGCTCAACGTCTGGCCCGATCAGGAAGCCCCGTTCAACAGCGGACTCATTTTTGCAGTATGATTCTTTTGTCGCAGCTGCGGCTTCTATCCCCGTGCTGTTGAGGATCAGCGCTGCTGCCAGGATAAATGCCAGTTTTCTCATATTGTTTCTTCTTCAGTGGTCTTCGAATATAAACTCCCATGTATAAGCCGATCTCAGACCATTATACATGGATATGAAAAGCTATTTCAACCTTTCGAAGATCTGATCGCGTTGCAGATCGCCTGCGCGGCGCCATGTGCTGTGAGGGGCGAGGTATCGAGGTTTACGAGGCCTCTGTTTTTGAGCTCGTCAAGGAGATAGCGGGCCTTGGGGATCGCAAGGTCCATGGCTTCAAGTTCTTCTCTTCTGTCAAAGAGTTTTGAGGGCGCCTCGTCAAAGGCGAGTTTTCCGCGATCCATAACGAGTATCCTGTCTGCTCCTTCAGCGATCTCTTCCATGCTGTGGGATACTATTATGACAGTTATGCCCCGCTCCTCTCTCAGCTTTTTCATAAGAGAATAGACTTCCCTGCGTCCTCTTGGATCAAGTCCCGCGGTGGGTTCGTCAAGAATGAGGATCTCGGGTTCCATTGCGAGGACGCCCGCGATGGCAACTCTTCGCTTCTGTCCTCCCGACAGATCAAAGGGTGAATGCTCATAGAGTTCTTCGGATATCCCCACCTGCATGAGTGCTTTCTCCGCGCGCTCACGGATCCTGTCAGGTTCAAGACCCTGATTTTTCGGGCCAAAGGAGACATCCGAGATGATATCGGTCTCAAAGAGCTGATGCTCGGGGTATTGAAAGACCAGTCCCACTCTTGAGCGATGCTTTTTCCTGTCAAACTTTGGTCCCCAGATGTCTTCACCGTCTGCGAGTACTCTCCCCGAGGTCGGGCGTATAAGGCCATTGGCGTGCTGTATAAGCGTCGATTTGCCCGAGCCGGTATGTCCGATAAGTCCGATGAACTCGCTCTCTCCCACGTGAAGAGAGACGTCGTTCAGGGCAGTCACCGGCTGCTTTGTATCGGCGTCATATATGCAGGTTATGTTTTCGAAATCAAGCTGCATCTGTTCAATCCCGGTCATTCACATAGTGTTGGTTCTCTTATCGCTCTGTTTCTTCAGACAGGCTGTTCTGCGATATGTTCTGCTGTGTTTGTGCTCTGTTTACTCTGTTTCTTCAGGCCAAGCGCCTCCGCAAGTTCCTCCGTCGTCACGGGTACGGTGCCGATATCAAGTCCCATTTCCTTAAGCTCGGCGGCTATCTGCGCGGGGAAAGGGATATCAAGACCGTATGCCCGGAGTTTGTCGGATTCTCTGAACACCTCCGAAGGGGTGCCCTCCATCGCGACCCTGCCCTTGTCCATGACGACTATTCTGTCTGCCATGGCGGCCTCGTCCATGTCGTGGGTGATAAGGATGACAGTAATGCCCTCATCTTTGTTGAGCGACATGGCAGCGGACAGGACTTCCCTGCGGCCGCGGGGATCAAGCATGGCCGTGGGCTCATCCAGGATGAGTATCTTAGGGCGCATGGCGAGGATGCCCGCTATGGAAACCCGCTGTTTCTGGCCGCCCGAGAGCTTTCCCGGCGAATATGCGCGCTTTTTCTGCATTCCAAGCTTCGTCAGAGCCTCGTCCACACGCTGTCTTATCTTCTCCGGGGGAAGCCCGAGATTCTCAGGTCCGAAGGCAACATCTTCCTCTACCACACGGCCTATGATCTGATTATCAGGGTTCTGAAAGACCATGCCTGCTCTGCGCCTGATCTCAATTATTTTTTCGTTGTCTCCTGTATCCATGCCATCGACGAGTACGCTGCCGTCGTCAGGCAAGAGCAGAGCATTGAGATGGCGCGCCAGAGTTGATTTGCCGGAGCCGTTGCTGCCTAAAACAGCAAGAAACTCGCCCTCCTTTATTGCGAGAGAAACATCATCGAGGGCGATGGTCTCTTCCTCGATGTTTCCCTGTTCGTCACGCATCACGTAACTGTGGGTGACGTGCGATATGTTGATTATTTCTGCTGCGTGATCCATAAATAAGTGTAAACAATCTCTGTTTTTGTGGCGTGGTGCTTTAAACTCAGCATCCACCACTCGAAATGCTATGCATTTCTCGTTGTGGACGACCAGGGGGGCGATGCCCCCTAGCCGTCCTCGTAATTATAAAACAGGTCTGCATGGTGAGTAAACTCCCCTGCAGACCTGTTTTTAATTACGAGGATGCTGAGTTTTTAAACAAGCTCAAGCACCACCATCATTGCTGCATCGCCCTTTCTGGGTCCGAGCTTGATGATCCTGGTATAGCCGCCGTTCCTGCTTGCGTACTTGGGGCCGTAGGTCTCAAAGAGCTTCTCGACGAGGTCGACCTGCTTAGTGCCGCGTTTTCTGCCCTTGCCCTCAGCGGGAACCTCGGTCACAGGGTAGAGCGTGCGGAGGAGCTTTCTGCGGGCGTTCATGCGGGAAGGAAGGTCCTTTTTGATCTCCTTTTCGATCTGGTCATATACTGTGACCTTCTTGCCGTCTTTTTCCTCCTTGACGCGCTTGCCGTCGGCATCCTTCCTGGGCACCTTGGCTGTGACCTTGACGGTCTCATAATTGCTGCTCTCTTTGGCAGCCAGTGTGATCATGGGTTCCACGATCTTCTTGATCTCACGTGCTCTCTGCTCTGTGGTGACGATCCTTCCCTTGTAGAGGAGCTGGGTCACCTGGTTGCGAAGCAGGGCCTTTCTGACTTTGGTTGCCTTTCCGAGTTTTCTGTACATTGCCATTATTATCACCTATCCTTTCTCTCTTCGCGGATCCCTTTGCGGGTTCCGTGCCTCCGGTGCTCTTCGGACTTATCCGGCGGTTTTAATTCCTCTAATGTTTCTCAGCTTCTCAGTCTTCTCCGCTCTTGAGCGAGAGTCCGAGCTCCTTGAGCTTGGCAAGAACTTCGTCGAGAGACTTGCGGCCCAGGTTCCTGACCTTCATCATGTCATCACTCGTCCTGTTGGTGAGCTCCTGAACAGTATTGATGCCCGCCCTCTTCAGGCAGTTGAAGGATCTCACAGAGAGTTCGAGCTCTTCGATGGTCATGACGAGAGCCTTGTCCTTGTCGTTGTCCTCACGGTCGACCATGACCTTCTGCATCTTCGCGTTCTCGGAGAGATCGATGAAGAGTGACAGGTGCTCGGAGAGCACCTTTGCCGCAAGGCTTACCGCCTCATCGGGCTCAAGCGTGCCGTTGGTGTGGACATCGAGGATGAGCTTGTCGTAATCGGTCATCTGGCCGACACGGGTGTTCTCGACTGTCACATTTACTCTCTCAACGGGAGTGTAGATCGCGTCTACCGCGATCACACCGATGGGAAGATCAGGAGTCTTGTTTCTCTCTGCGCTTATGTAGCCGCGCCCTTTGTTTATGGTGAGCTCCATTGCAAGTCTTGCGTTCTTGCCGGTCAGGTTGGCGATCACGAGATCGGGATTCATGATCTCGAGATCCTGATCGATCTGGATATCGGACGCTCTTACCACGCCTTCACCCGAGTAATCGATCCTTGCGACCTTGGGCTCGTCTGTCTCGGAATTGTTACGTATCGCGAGGCTCTTTATGTTCATTACGATCTCGGTGATGTCTTCCTTAACACCGGGAAGCGTCGTGAACTCGTGGAGCACACCTTCTATCTTAAGCTGTGTGACTGCCGCGCCCGGAAGGGAGGATATCATGATCCTGCGCAGGGAATTGCCCAGTGTGATACCGTAGCCTCTCTCCAAAGGCTCGACAATGAACCTGCCGTATCTCTTGTCGGGTGAGATCTCGGCAACTTCGATATTAGGTCTTTCAAAATCAAACATACAGCGCCCCCTCTTTCTGGTTGGTTGAGTATACTACAGTCATCAGCAATAAACGATCCGTAATGCAGAGCACTCCGGATAAGTGCCGATCACTTGCTGTACAACTCGACGATAAGCATCTCGTTAACAGGAACATCGATGGCGTCTCTGACGGGATATTCCTTTATCTGAGCGCTCATGGCCTCTTTGTCAACCTCAAGCCATGAGGGAACAAGTCTTCTGCCTGTGGTTTCCGCTATGTCCTTAAAACGCTGCATGCCGCGTGCTTCTTCACGGATCTGGACGGTATCGCCGACCTTGATCGAGTATGAAGGCACGTTGACCTTCTTGCCGTTTACGGTGACAAACTTGTGAAGCACGACCTGTCTGGCTTCTCTTCTGGTTCTGGCAAAGCCGGCACGGAAGATCACATTGTCAAGCCTGCGCTCAAGGAGCACAAGCAGGTTCTCGCCGGTAGGTCCCTTCTGGCGGTCCGCTCTCTTATAGTAGTTACGGAAAGGCTTCTCAAGCACACCATAGATGAACTTGGCCTTCTGCTTTTCACGAAGCTGCAGGCCGTATTCACTGATCTTTCTGCCGCTTCTCTGAGGATTTCTGTGACTCTTCTTGTCGTAGCCCAAAAATGCGGGCTCAAGATCAAGAGCTCTGCATCTTTTGAGTACAGGGGTTCTGTTTACTGCCATTTTCTCTTCCTTTCTTTGTAGGTGGGGTTAATTCCCCGTCCTGTTGTTTACAGCCGTTTGCGGCCTTCTTCCAACTGTTACTCTATATTATCAGCACCTCACTCGGATCGCTACGCAATCCTCGTTATCGGCGGACAGAGGGGCTTCGCCCCTTGTCCGCCCCGTCGTAAGAGTCATGTCTGCATCTGAAACGCTCGCGTTTCGATGCAGCCCTGTCTCTTACGACGGGTGCTGATCATTAATAAATTATACTCTCCTTCTCTTGGGAGGGCGGCATCCGTTGTGGGGAACGGGTGTTACATCCGTGATGCTGGTGACTGTCAGACCGTTTGCAGCGAGTGCGCGGATAGCCGCTTCTCTGCCGGTACCGGGGCCTTTGACAAAGACATCGACAGTCTTTAAGCCGTGAATGAGCGCAGCCTTGGTCGCTGTCTCGCTGGCCATCTGTGCAGCATAAGGTGTGGACTTACGGGAGCCCTTGAAGCCGAGGCTTCCTGAGCTCGACCATGAGAGGGCGTTGCCCGCAGCGTCGGTCAGGGTCACGATGGTGTTGTTAAAGGACGCCTGGATGTGTGCCTGACCGTGTTCAACGTTCTTTCTGACTTTTCTCTTGTTTGATGCTTTTCCTGATTTCTGATTTGCCATTTCCTTTTCCTTTCATATCAACCGACCTCAACCGGATCCGGCCGGATCCCCGGGTCGTACATGAGTTGATGTATTACCTGTTTTATGAAGTTCGCGCTAAAGCTCGAAAATACCGAGCTTTAGTTCTCACTTTTTCTTATTCGCAATAGTGCGCTTGGGTCCCTTCTTGGTGCGCGCGTTGGTCTTGGTACGCTGACCGCGGCAGGGAAGGCCCTTGCGGTGACGCATGCCTCTGTAGCATCCGATTTCCTGGAGGCGCTTGATGTTCATGGCGACTTCTCTGCGGAGATCACCTTCCACCATATAGTGCTCGCCGATGATCTCGCTGATGCGCCTTACTTCTTCATCTGTGAGGTCGCGTACGCGCGTATCGGGGTTGACCTTTGCTGCATCAAGGATCTTGTTCGAGCTGGTCCTGCCTATACCGAAGATATAGGTAAGGCCTATCTCAACTCGCTTATCTCTGGGTAAATCTACTCCTGCGATTCTTGCCATTTTACTTTGATTCCTTTCTTTTCTTTGCTTTGTGTATGCGAACCGGGTGTGAGTCTGGGACTCTATGGTGGTCATTAGGACTCTTCCCGCGCTTCATGACAAAGCAAGCACTTTTTTGACTGGGCGTCCGTGTTATTACGGTTCGCCAACCAGATACTTCCCTGATATAAGTTCAACAGAACTATATCGATCATCCGGTCTTGTCCGGCAGTATCTATATCCCGCCGGTATCAAGAAGCGCCATGATGACCGATCAGCCCTGTCTCTGCTTATGCTTGGGATTCTCACAGATGATTCTTATCACACCCTTGCGCTTGATGACTTTGCACTTCTCGCACATGGGCTTAACCGAGGATCTGACCTTCATCTCTACTCCTTTCCTGCGCGTTTTTTAGCGCATAGTAATATACATGGTCACAGAGCGACCATTCCCCATAGTAACACGGGGAGATGTTGATTGCAAGCGGAATTTTGATTTTTTTATAAGGAAGTTCTGCTCTCGCGCTTCGCGCTTCGCAAGGAAGTTCTGGTCTCGCGCTTCGCGCTCGACAGAACTAAGTTCGCACTAATATCCGTGAACTACCGGATATAAGTGCTCACTTATCACTTATCACTTATCGCGCCAGATGATACGTCCTTTGCTCAGATCATAGGGTGAGAGTTCCATGGTCACCTTATCACCGGGCAGTATACGGATGAAGTTCTGACGCAGCTTTCCGCTGATGTGCGCCAGCACGATGTGGCCGTTCTCAAGCTCCACACGAAACATTGTGTTCGGCAGCTTTTCGACGACCTTTCCTTCGATCTCGATCACGTCGGCTTTAGACATAGCCTTTTCTTCCTCCTCTATCAACGGATATTGATATGTAACTTATGCGGTATATTACTTTTCGTCCTCCATGAGAGTCAGTATTTCGGGCTCTCCATCGGGACGTATCGCTATCGTGTTTTCATAATGCGCGGCAGGTGCGCCGTCCTGGGTCCTGACGGTCCATCCGTCGCTCTCCCAGTACACTCTCCAGGTGCCAAGCGTCACCATCGGCTCCACTGCCAGCGTCATTCCGGGCTTAAGTTCGATCCCCTTCTTAAAAGGTATCCTGTAGTTGGGTATCACGGGCTCCTCATGCAGGTTTCTGCCTATGCCGTGGCCCGTGAGATCACGTACTATTCCGTAGCCCAGCGGTGTCAGGTATGCTGCGATGGCATTGGATATATCATAAAGGTGATTCCCGTTAATCGCCATCCTGATCCCTTCAAAGAAGCTCTTTCTCGTGTCGTCTATAAGCTTCTGCGCATTGGGGTGGATATTTCCCACGCCCCAGGTACGCGCGGCATCGGAATGAAACCCTTCGTATATGAGTCCGCAGTCGAGGGAAACAATATCTCCCTCCTCCAGTATCCTGTCCGCGCTCGGAATGCCGTGAACAACCTCATCGTTGACCGATACGCAGATTGCCGCAGGATAACCATTGTAGTTCTTGAAGTTGGGCTTCCCTCCCTGTTCGGCTATAAGACTCTCGCCGTATTCATTGATATCGGCTGTCGATATGCCGGGCCGGATAAAGTCCTTAAGCTTTGAATGTACATATGCGAGCCTTTTGCAGGACTGCCTCATGAGTTCAAGTTCTTCTGCGTTTTTGATGGAGGGCTGCTCTTTATTTCTGTTTCTTCTCATTTTCTGATACTTATTATGTCTTTTCTAAAATACGATACGAATCTCTCAAAATTCAAACGGCATCAATGACAGCCGTGATATCAGCAAAGACGTCCTTCATGTCCTTTGTGCCATCGACGGTCTTTAAGATGCCCTTTTTCGTATAGTAATCGATGAGGGGCTGCGTCTGCTCATGATAGACACTGAGGCGCTTCTTTACGGTCTCCTCTTTGTCATCATCTCTCTGAACAAGAGGTTCGCCGCAATCGTCGCAGATGCCCTCCTTCTTCGGGGGGATATACTCTACATGATATGTGGCGCCACACTTTAAGCAGGCGCGTCTTCCGCTCATCCTGCGCACGATATTTTCGTCGGGAACCTCCACGTCTATCGCCAGGTCTACGGCGTCACCAAGCTTTTTAAGCTCGCTGTCAAGCACTTCGGCCTGGGGGATGGTACGCGGGAAGCCGTCAAGAACATAACCGTTTTTGCAATCGTCTTTGGCGACGCGGTCAAGGAGGATCTCGACCGTCAGCTCATCCGGAACAAGAGCGCCCTTGTCCATGTACTCCTTGGCCTTTTTGCCAAGTTCGGTGCCTTCCTTCAGGTTGGCTCTGAAAATGTCACCGGTGGAGACATGCGGAAGAGAGTACTTATCCGCTATCATCTTGGCCTGAGTTCCTTTTCCCGCGCCCGGTGCTCCCAGCATGATTATCTTCATATGACACCTCCTTGCATTTGTTTATTGATGTGCCTGCATTTTATGAGCGTCCGCTCAATTACTTCATATTCAGTCCGCGATCCCTTATCTGTCTGTAAAGACAACGAAGTCCCGACGCCGTTTAGCGGTGTCAGGACTCTCATTTTTAGTTGGATCTTAACTGGTTAAACTCATTCGGTACTTCCGGGTAAATAATTATCAGTCGTCCAGGAAGCCCTTGTAGTTGCGCACCATCATCTGGGACTCGATCTGATTGATGGTCTCAAGTATAACGCTGACCACGATTATCAGGCTGGTGCCGCCGAATGATACGCTCGCTCCGAACACGCCGTTAAAGAAGAACGGCAGGAGAGCGATGATGGTAAGTCCGCATGCTCCGATGAAGATAATGTGGTTCAGAATGTTCGTCAGGTAATCATTGGTGGGCTTTCCGGGTCTGATTCCGGGGATAAAGCCTCCCTGCTTCTTCATGTTATCGGAGATCTGAAGCGGGTTAAAGGTGATGGAGGTGTAGAAATATGCAAAGAAGATGATCAGCAGTATATACACCAGCATACCTATCGTATACTTTAAGTTCTTGGGATCGCACCATCTGCTCTGGTTGAGGTAGTTGAGGAACTCAGTCCAGGCATTGGCTGTATTTCCGCGTCCGATCAGCTGCGTGAGGATGATCGGGAACTGGAAGATCGACATCGCAAAGATGATCGGCATAACGCCTGCGGTGTTGACCTTGAGCGGGATCTCTGAACGTCCGGCACCTGTCATGCGACGTCCCTGAAGCTTCTGGGAATACTGCACGGGAATCCTGCGCTCGGCGCTGTTGAGCAGGATGACAAGCACTACCATGCCGACGATTATGGCTATGATAATGATGGCACCAACAACAGCTCTCGCTATCGGTCTTCCGATGACGAACTGGTTGAAGAGACTCGCAATATCACTGGGCATACGGGAGAGGATGTTTATAGTCAGAACGACGGATATACCGTTTCCGACACCCTTTTCCGATATACGCTCACCTATCCACATGAGGAATGCGCTTCCTGCGGTGAGGGCTGCCACGATCTCAATTATAAGGATCCAGCGGTTCTCCTGGGCGACTATGCCCTGTCTTGAGAAGGCGATTGCCATTGCCACTGATTCCATGATAGCAAGTCCCACTGTGAGATATCTGGTGGCGGCAGTCAGCTTCTTACGGCCGGACTCACCGTCCCTCTGCATCTCCTCAAGCTTGGGAAACGCTATTGTGAGCAGCTGGATTATGATGGATGAGGTGATGTACGGCGTTATGTTGAGTGCCAGGATCGACATGTTCTCAAAGGATCCGCCTGTAAACCTGTCCATGAAGCCTAAGGACTCACCGTCCGTCAGCTGCGAAAACCATGCTTTAAACTGTTCCACGTCCACACCGGGAACGGATATGGACGATCCGAGACGAACCACGCAGAGCATAAGAAATGTGAAAATGATGCCTCTGCGGATCTCTTTAACCTTAAAAGCGTTCTTTAACGATTCGAACATCAGACCACCTCTGCTGTACCGCCAAGTGCCTCGATCTTTTCCTTTGCCGTGCTGCTGAAGCCCTGAAGCTTCACATCAAGCTTCTTTGTGAGTTCTCCGCCGCCGAGTACCTTAACGCCGTCGCGAACTTCCTTCACTATGCCGCTCTCAACAAGTGCAGCCTGATCGACAGTCGCTCCGTCTTCAAAGCGCTCAAGAGCCGAAAGGTTGATCGCAACTATTTCCTTGTGATTTCTGTTCTTGAAACCACGCTTGGGGAGACGCCTGTAGAGAGGCATCTGTCCGCCTTCAAATCCTATTCTGGGCTGACCGGAACGGGCCTTCTGACCTTTGTGTCCTTTTCCTGCCTGCTTGCCGTTGCCTGACCCAAAACCGCGTCCGCGGCGGAAGTTTCCACTGTGTACCGCGCCTTCGGCGGGTTTAAGATTACTGAGTTCCATTGTGCTAGACCTCCTGTTTAATTACTTTCTTAAGCCTCTTCTACTTTGACAAGATGCTTGATCTGTGCGATCTGGCCCCTTGTTGCCTCGTTGTCCGGAAGTACGACAGAGCTGTTGAGCTTATGGAAACCCATGGACTTCACGGTGGCACGATGCTTCGGGATCGCTCCGATAGTCGACTTGACCAGTGTTATCTTTAATTTCTTATCCGAATTCTTTGCCATGACAATACTCCTTCCGATTTATGCCACGACCTCAGGAACGCTCTTGCCTCTCCTGCCGGCAACCTCTTCCGGTGTCTTCAGGGCTTTGAGACCGTTGATCGTCGCGGTGACAACATTCTGCTTGTTATTGGAACCGAGGGACTTTGTACGGATATTCTTGATCCCTGCAAGTTCGCAGACGCTGCGGGCAGGACCTCCGGCTATGATACCGGTTCCGTCGGGGCTGCGCTTTAAGAGAACCTGTGCAGAACCGAACTTGCCGATAAAGTCGTGAGTGATGGAATTATTCTCATCAAGCGGAACCTCGATGAGGTTCTTCATCGCGTCTTCCTTACCCTTGCGGATAGCTTCCGGAATTTCGGTAGCCTTGCCAAGACCCGCACCTACATGTCCGTTGCCGTCTCCTACAACTACCAGAGCGGAGAATTTCATGTTACGGCCGCCCTTGACAACCTTGGTAACCCTCTTTATGGTCACTACGCGATCGGAAAGTTCCAACTGACTGGCATCAATTATACTGCGTTTCATAGAATATTCTCTCCTCTTTTATTAGAACTCCAGGCCGGCTTCTCTCGCAGCTTCGGCCAGTGCAGCTACTTTGCCCTGATAGATATATCCGCCTCTGTCAAAGACAACAGTCTTGATGCCCTTGTCCAGAGCCTTCTGTGCGATGGCCTTGCCAACAGCAGCGGCGGCTTCAATGTCATCCGTATTGGTAAGAGAACCGGCAAGATCCTTGTCCAGTGTAGATGCGGCTGCAAGCGTGTTGCCCGCCTCATCGTCTATTACCTGAGCATAGATGTGCTTATTGCTGCGGAAAACCGAGAGCCTGGGTCTTTCAGGTGTACCGGAAAAGCGCTTCCTAATGCGCAGATGCTTCTTTTCGCGGGCTTTTTGTCTTGAATCCTTCTTAACCATTGCTATCTATTCCCCCTTTTTACTTCTTACCGGTCTTACCAACCTTGCGGCGGATCGTCTCATCAGCGTACTTGATTCCCTTGCCCTTGTAGGGTTCCGGAGGACGCTTCTCGCGAATGACAGCCGCATGCTGGCCGACCGCCTCTTTGCTGATTCCCTTCACTATGATGGCATTTCCTTCGACAACCGTTTCGATGCCTTCGGGATCTTCCATCTCTATCGGGTGGGAATAGCCCAGGGTGAGGTTCAATACCTTTCCCTGCTTAGCGGCACGGTAACCGACACCGTTGACTTCGAGCTTCTTCTCGAATCCCGTCGTCACACCGATCACCATGTTATTCAAAAGCGCGCGCGAAAGTCCGTGCATCGCCTTATTTCTCTTCTCATCATTGGGTCTGGTGAGAACTATCTCACCGTCTTTCTGCTCGATCTTAATCTCAGCGGGAAATACTCTGGTGAGTGTTCCCTTGGGACCCTTTACAGTCACCTCGTTATTTTCTGCCACTTCCATCGTGACTCCCGACGGAACGGCGATCGGCATCTTTCCTACTCGTGACATGCCCGTTTACCTCCTGTTTCCTTTACTTACCAGACAAATGCCAGGACTTCGCCGCCGACCTGAAGCTCTCTTGCCTTCTTGTCGGTTATCACGCCCTGATTGGTCGATACGATTGCAATCCCCAGTCCTCCGAGAACCCTGGGCAGGTCCTGTGTGCCGGCATAGACTCGAAGACCCGGCTTGGATATGCGCTTCAGACCGGTTATAACACGGTCGTTTCTGTCCGCGCCGTACTTCAATGTGATGTGAAGGATATCAAATCCGTTCTCCTTTACCACATCGAGCTTACGGATATAGCCCTCCTCAAGAAGAATGTTCGCGATAGCGAGCTTCATCTTTGAAGACGGAACATCCACAGTATCATGTTTCGCAGCGTTTGCATTGCGGATTCTTGTAAGCATATCTGCGATCGGATCGCTCATTCCCATAGTTTCCTCCTAAACTTACACGCTTGGTAATATGTGGCGTCTCACCAACTGGCCTTCCTGACGCCCGGTATCTCACCCTTGTACGCCAGTTCCCTGAAACAAATGCGGCAGATGCCGTACTTGCGAAGAACCGAATGCGGACGTCCGCAGATCTGGCAGCGCGTATAGGCGCGTGTCGAGAACTTCGGTTTTCTCAGCTGTTTTCTTTTCATGGATAATTTTGCCATGGTCTGCTCCCTCTCTTATCCTTTCTTACTTTGCAAAAGGCATATTGAAAAGCCTGAGAAGCTCTCTGGCTTCTTCATCACTCTTGGCCGTGGTCGTAAACACGATGTCCATTCCACGTGTCTTGTCGATCTTGTCATACTCTATCTCGGGGAAGATCAACTGCTCCTTGATACCAAGAGCATAGTTGCCTCTTCCGTCAAAAGCGTTGGGATTGACACCTCTGAAGTCACGGACTCTGGGCAGTGCCAGATTCACAAGACGATCAAGGAAATCATACATACGCTCGCCGCGAAGAGTGACTTTGCATCCGATAGGCATGCCTTCACGGATCTTGAAGTTCGCTATGGACCTTCTGGCCTTGGTCTGAATGGCTTTCTGACCGGTTATGGTCATAAGGTCTCCCATCGCGTTCTCAAGAACCTTGACGTTCTCCTTGGCTTCGCCCACTGCCATGTTGACCGTGATCTTGTCGAGCTTCGGCACTTCCATGATATTGTTGTAGCCGAACTTCTTGGTCATGGCCGGAACGATCTCTTTTAAATAGAGCTCCTTATATCTGCTCACCTGAGGTTCCTCCTTTATGAATTACTTCTTGCTGAAGTCAAACACCACATCGATCTCTTCGCCTGTGGACTTGGCGATGCGGCTCTTCTTTACAACTTTGCCTGCGTCGTTCTTCTCCACTTTGTATCCGATCCTCGTGGGCTTATCCTTGTACAGAAGCATGACGTTGGACAGATCCACAGGTGCCTCCACCTGCACGATCCCGCCCTGCTGGTTTCTCATGGAGGGCTTCTCATGCTTGGTGACCATGTTTACTCCCTCGATAACAACGCGGTTCTTCTCGCGGTCAATGGATACGATCTTTCCTTCGCTGTCCTTGTTCTTTCCTGCGATCACACGAACGGTGTCGCCTTTTTTCAACTTCGTAGCACTCATCTTTTATCCCCTTCTGAATCTACGCAATGCTCACAGTACTTCGGGCGCCAGAGACAGGATCTTCATGTACTGTTTTTCACGAAGCTCCCTGGCAACGGGTCCAAAGATACGTGTTCCGCGAGGCGTCTTGTCATCGTTGATGATGACCGCTGCGTTTTCGTCAAAACGGATATAGGAACCGTCCTTGCGCTTTGTCTCTTTCTTGGTGCGGACTACGACTGCGCGTACCACATCACCCTTCTTGACCATTCCACCGGGCTGAGCGTCCTTGACGGTGGCCACTATAACATCGCCGATCCTTGCATATCTTCTTGTGGAACCTCCCATCACTCGGATGCAGAGGAGCTCCTTGGCACCGGTATTATCGGCGACTCTGAGTCTGCTTTCCTGCTGAACCATTGTCTTAAACCTCCTTGAACGGCATTAAACCGATCTTAACTGAATCTTTTCTAAGGAAGTTCCTTCTCGCTTTGCTTCGAAGGAACTAAGTTCGTACTAACGCTCGCGAGGTACCGGGCGCAAGTTCTCACTTAGCACGCTCCATGATCTCGACCAGACGCCACCTCTTATCCTTTGAGAGGGGTCTTGTCTCCATCACACGCACCGTATCGCCTACGCGGCATTCGTTGTTCTCGTCGTGCGCCTTAAGCTTGTAGGTGCGCTTGACTATCTTCTTATACAGCGGATGCTTGACATGGTTCTCTATGGATACGACGATGGTCTTATCCATCTTATCGCTTGTGACCTTGCCTACGCGCGTTTTTCTCAAATTTCTGTCCACTGCTCTTCTCCCTTCCGCCTGCGCTTATGCGCCCTGCTTCTTGATCTGCGTTATCATCGTCTGGATCCTGGCGATATTTCTTCTTACTTCCTTGATCCTCGCAGAATTGTCCAGCTGATTGGTTGCATTCTGGAATCGCAGATTGAAAAGCTCTTTCTTCGCGGATACCAGCTCCGAAGACAATTCCTCGGCACTCTTTCCTTTAAGTTCACTCAAATAACCTGTCTTCTTCATCAGTTATCACCACCTTCCGCCTCTGCGCTCTGTGCGGGTGTGCCGGCAGCTTCTTGGGCATCGTCGCGTGTAACTATCTTGCACTTGCAGGGGAGCTTGTGGATAGCGAGCCTGAGAGCTTCTCTTGCCACGCTCTCATCGACACCGCCGATCTCAAACAGCACCCGGCCGGGCTTTACAACTGCCACCCAATACTCGACCGTACCTTTTCCGGAACCCATTCGGGTCTCAGCTGGCTTCGCCGTGATGGGCTTGTCGGGGAAGATCTTGATCCAGACCTGTCCGCCACGCTTGATGAAACGGGTCATCGCGACACGGGCTGCCTCTATCTGATTTGAGCGGATCCAGCAGGGCTCTACTGCCTGAATGCCATATTCGCCGTATGTCAGTGTGGTTCCCTTGGTTGCCTTGTGGGCCATGCTACCGCGGAACTGCTTGCGGTGCTTTGTTCTCTTGGGCATTAACATTATCTATCGCCCCCTTCCGCATTCTTTTCCTTGACGGGCAATACCTCGCCCTTATATATCCATACCTTTACTCCAACCTTACCGTATGTCGTGTCGGCTTCGGCAAAGCCGTAATCGATATTTGCTCTCAAAGTCTGAAGCGGGATGGTTCCTTCGCTGTAGAACTCCTTGCGGGCGATATCCGCTCCGCCGAGACGTCCGCTGACACAAGCCTTGATACCAAGAGCATCTGTCTTCATTGTCCTGCTCATGCAGGATTTCATGGCACGTCTGAAACTTGTTCTGTTCTCAAGCTGTCCCGCGATATTCTCCGCCACAAGCTGTGCGTCCTTATCGGGCTTCTTGATCTCCTTGATCTCAAGCATGATCTTCTTGTCGGTCAGCTTGGAGAGAGCCTTCTTAGTAACCTCTATCTCCTGGCCGCCCTTTCCGATCACGATACCGGGCTTGGCTGTGAACACAATGACCTTGACGCGGTCGCTTGCGCGCTCGATCTCCACCTTGGAGATTCCCGCTTCCTTGAGCTTCTTCTTCAGAAACTCGCGGATCTTGTGATCTTCGATCAGATTGTCCGCAAACTCGCCCTGTTCCGCATACCATCTCGAATCCCAATCAGAGATGATACCGACGCGTAAGCCGTGAGGATTGACCTTCTGTCCCATTGATTCTCGACTCCTTTACTCTTTATGCGCGCTCATCCGTTAGTGAGCACTTATTATCTCTCGTCCAATACTATCCTGAGATTGCTCATTCTCTTGTTGATGCGATAAGCTCTGCCCTGAGCTCTGGGCTGGATCCTCTTCATGATGGGACCGTTTGATGCATTGCACTCAGCCACCACGAGGTTGTCCCTGCTCATGCCCTTCACTTCCGCATTGGCTACCGCTGATGCAAGAAGCTTGTAGATAACGCTTGAAGCGTAACGGGGATTGTATCTGAGGATGGCCAGTGCGCTGACGGCGTCCTTTCCCCTTATTGCATCCATTACGAAGCACGCCTTCTGCACAGGGATCCTGGCATAGCGCAGAACAGCTCTGGGTCTGCTGTCTTTATTCGCATTTCTTTCTCTCTTTACATGAGATCTATGCTGTGTGGCCATAGATTACCTCCTCTTACTACTCCTGTCTTTTGCTGTATCTCTTCAAGGAAGTTCGCACTGATGTCCGCAAAATTCCGGACAATGTGCTCGCTTATCACTTAGCGCCGGTCTTCTTGTCGTTGCCCGAATGTCCGCGATAGGTTCTCGTCGCAACAAACTCTCCGAGCTTGTGACCGACCATGTCCTCGGTGACATATACGGGAATATGCTTTCTTCCGTCATGTACCGCAATGGTGTGACCGACAAAGGACGGGAATATCGTGGAACGCCTCGACCAGGTCTTGATAACCTGCTTATCGCCTGCAGCATTCATGGCGTCGATCTTCTTCAACAGACTCTCGTCCGCAAAGGGTCCTTTTTTTAATGATCTGGACATAATTCCTCCCTCTTTCCCTGCGATTACTTGATGGCTCTGCCGTCACGTCTTCTGACGATCAGCTTGTTCGACTGCTTCTTCTTCTTTCTGGTCTTATAACCCAGAGCCGGCTTGCCCCACGGTGTGCAGGGACCGGGACGTCCGATGGGAGCTCTTCCCTCACCGCCGCCGTGCGGATGGTCGTTGGGGTTCATGACCGAGCCGCGGACTGTGGGACGGATGCCCATGTGACGGCGCCTTCCGGCTTTGCCGTAATTGATGAGGTTATGATCGCCGTTGCCGACTGTACCGATGGTTGCGCGGCATACAGCGGGAACCATTCTCATTTCTCCCGAAGGAAGACGCAGGGTCGCGTACTTGCCTTCCTTAGCCATGAGCTGCGCGGAATTGCCCGCACTTCTCACCATCTGGCCGCCCTTACCGGGATAAAGCTCTATGTTATGTACAGATTCACCGATCGGTATCTCGGAAAGAGGCAGGCAGTTGCCGATACGCACTTCCGCGTTGGGGCCGTTCATTATGGTCATGCCATCCTTGAGACCCTCGGGGGCGAGGATATAGCTCTTGGTTCCATCCTCGTACTCGATGAGCGCGATATTAGCGGTTCTGTTGGGATCGTACTCGATGCCTATAACCTTTGCAGGTACGTCATCCTTGAATCTTCTGAAATCGACGATCCTGTACTTTACTCTTCCGCCGCCGCCCTTGTGGCGAACCGTGATCTTGCCCTGATTATTCCTTCCCGCCTTGCTGTTCTTGGATGCGAGCAGAGACTTTTCCGGCTTTTTCTTTGTGATCTCGGAAAAATCCGAGCCGGTCATGTGTCTTCTGGACGGGGTATAGGGTCCGTATTTTTTGATTCCCATGGTATGTCTCCTTAGATTAATGAGCTTTTTAACTCAACTTATTTCTTACAGTCCGGCGTAAAGCTCGATGTCCTTACTGTCCTCGGTAAGCTGCACGATGGCCTTCTTTTTCTTCGCGGTGAAGCCTTCCGTGCGGCCGCGGCGCTTTAACTTGCCGCTCTGGTTCAAGGTGTTTACCTTCTTCACCTTGGTTCCCTCGAACATCTTCTCTACAGCGTCCTTGATCTGGAGCTTGTTCGCTTCGGGATGTACGAAAAAGGTGTACTTCTTGTCAGCCATATCGGACATGCTCTTCTCTGTGAGCACCGGCTTAAGGATAACGTCGTAATAATTCAGAGCTGCCATTACGCATACACCTCCTCTATCTTGTTCACGGCGTCTTTGGTGAGTACCAGTGTCGCCGCATTTGCGATGTCATATACATTGATCGTGCCGGTGTGCGCGGTCTTGACAGTGGGGATGTTCCTTGCGGAAAGGATCACGCTGTCGTCCTTGTCACCGGTGACTACGAGAGCCTTCTTCTCGATCTTGAGATTCTTTAAGACCTCTGCGAACTTCTTGGTCTTGATCTCATCAAACTTCAGCTCATCGACAACAATGATATTGCCGCCCTGAGCCTTGTCCGTGAGCACGCTCTTTAAAGCCGCTCTCTTTTCCTTCTTGTTGATCTTGAAGGTGTATTCCCTGGGTACGGGAGCAAAGACAACGCCGCCGCCCTTCCACTGAGGGGATCTGGTCGAACCCTGACGCGCGTGGCCTGTGCCCTTCTGTCTCCAGGGCTTTCTTCCGCCGCCGGATACTTCGGCACGGGTCTTCGCTTTCTGCGTGCCCTGCCTCTGATCCGCCAGATATTGCACCACTGCGAGATGGACAAGATGCTCGTTGATCTTCGCGCCGAAGATCTCGTCGGAAAGTTCTACCGTTCCGACTTCCTTGCCCTCCATATTGTATACCGCAACACTAGCCATTTCTGTTTCCTCCTAAGTCTTGAACCCCGTCCTTAGCACTTTTACGGGGCGGAACTTCCTTAGTCTTACTTACGCCTCTACTATCGTGGTCTCCTTGAGTGTGACCAGTCCCTTTCTGGGTCCGGGTACCGCACCTTTTACAAGGATCAGGTTCTTCTCGGCGTCTACGCGGATGATCTCAAGATTCTGAACCGTTACGCGCTCTGCGCCCATGTGTCCGGGCATTCCCTTTCCCTTGAATACTCTGCTGGGATCGGAAGATGCGTTGTTGGAACCCTGATGGCGATGGAACTTCGAGCCGTGGCCCATAGGTCCTCTGTGCTGTCCGTTCTTTCTGATGGCGCCCTGGAAGCCTTTACCCTTTGAAACCGCGGTGGCATCGATCCTGTCACCTGCCTCAAAGATGTCCGCCTTGATCTCGTCGGCGAGCTTGTAATCGCCTGTGTTCTCGAATCTGAACTCACGGACAAAACGCTTCCCGCTCACACCGGCCTTGTCAAAATGTCCCTTCTCGGGCTTTGTGACACCGTGGGGATGAGCAATGCTCTTGGTTCCGTTCTTATCCTTAGTGACAACGCGCTCTTTCTTATCCACGAAACCGACCTGTACGGCATCATAGCCGTCATTCTCAACGGTCTTGATCTGCGTCACGGCGCAGGGACCAGCCTCGAGAACGGTCACAGGTACAAGCGTGCCGTCTTCCTGGAATATTTCTGTCATTCCGATTTTGATTGCAAGGATTGCTTTCTTCATAATTAAGCCTCTCAATCTGTAATAGACTCTTCTGTAATCCGGTGCATCCGACTTACTTCATCTTGATGTTGATATAGACGCCTGCGGGCATCTCAAGTCTCTGAAGCGCATCCACCGTCTTCTGGGTCGGCGTGATGATGTCGATGAGGCGCTTGTGCGTCCTCTGCTCGAACTGCTCGCGGCTGTCCTTATACTTATGTACAGCGCGGAGGATCGTCACCACCTCTTTCCTGGTGGGAAGCGGCACAGGCCCTGAGACCTCGGAACCGTTCTTTCTCACGGTGTCGATGATCTTCTTGGCGGACGCATCAACAAGACCATGATCATAAGCCTTCAGCGTGATTCTCATTACATTTGCCATAAAATAGTGCCTCCTGTTTTACACTGACCCGTGTGTGTCCATCGGGACCGCCTAATCGCGCCTTTTTGCGCGGCAGCAAACAAGATTATATGTGTATCATTTTGACAATGCAAGCAAAAAATGTTTAATAACGCGTGTTTTCGCGAAGTGGATAAATTCGCTACGATGCCATTGTGTAATTTTGCACTGCTTTGCGTAATGCTGCCTTTTTCTGAGAGATTTACCTGCTGACAGATGTTTTATGGACCGGTCGGCGGGTAATTCGTCCCCCTCATCTATATCTCGCGCTCCATCGCGCACTTGCACCGCAGGGAAGCGCGAGATGTTGTGGTGCATTTCCGTTTCCTGTCACCGGAAGCGCTATCTCACCGGCTTCAGTTACGCCATCAAATCCCGCTGCCAGTGTCAGATTCATGAGATCCTTCAGGACAAGCGGCTGCAGGCCGGTTGTATATGAATTAAGCAGAAAGAACAGCGGCCTGTCGCTGATAACGCCGCGGATAAGTTTAAGCAGCTCATATATCTGATCCTCCAGCTTCCAGATCTCTCCGGAGGGGCCGCGGCCGTAGCTTGGGGGATCGAGGATAACGGCATCATAGGTGCGGCCGCGTCTGATCTCGCGCGCGACGAACTTCGCGCAGTCGTCCACAAGAAAACGCGCCGGACGATCCGCGAGACCTGACACCGCGAGGTTTTCCTTTGCCCAGCCAACCATGCCCTTCGAGGCGTCCACGTGGGTCACGTGCGCACCGGCAGCCACGGCAGCGGCCGTCGCACCCCCTGTATAAGCAAAGAGATTAAGGACGCGGACCTGATCGCCTGCTGCCCTGTCCGCAGAAGGATTCCCCGGTTCATGTTCATCCGCGCCATACTGATCGTCAGCTGTAACGTCCCTGCCTCTGCGGGCAGTCTCAGCGGCGATCAGGGGCATGAACCACTCCCAGTTGGCCGCCTGCTCCGGGAAGAGACCCGTGTGCTTGAACTGAAAGGGCTTGAGGCGGAAGGTCAGAGAAGGATATCTCATGGCTACTGCCGATGATGAAGCAGCAAGACCGGCCTCCGACGAGCCCCCGATACCTGTATCCGGCTGAGAGGCATTGATCTTTGGTTCCCAGGATATGCTCCACTCCTCGGGAAGATTTCTCATTTCCCAGCTGCCGCCGCCTCTGTCGCTTCTGTGATATATTCCGTCCGGTTTCTTCCACCCGGGATGTTTCCTGTCAACATTCCATATGACCTGCGGATCCGGGCGCACAAGGACATATTTTCCCCACCGCTCCAGCTTTTCTCCGCCCGAGCAGTCCAGCACCTCATAATCCTTCCAGGAATCAGCAAGCCACATTTGATCCTCTTCACCCCTACAGCGTCACGCCGTCTTTAAATATGGAAATCTCCCGACAGTCACCCTCCTCCTGGCGGGTCCTGCGGCCGCTTGCCGTCTCAAGGACCAGCTCAAGGAGTCTGTCTGCCGCCTCATCCGTGCTTTCAATACCCTCTGCCACGGTGCCGGCGTTAAAGTCTATCCAACTGCCCTTCTTCTCAAATAACGCCGTATTTGTGGATATCTTTACCGTCGGGGCAGGGGCGCCAAAGGGCGTACCCCTGCCGGTGGTAAAAAGTATCATATGGGCGCCTGCCGCAGTGAGATCAGTGGTTGACACCATATCATTTCCGGGACCCGAGAGGAGGCTCAGGCCCTTGCGGGTGACAGGCTCCGCATATTCAAGCACATCGACCACGGGAGCGCTCCCGCCCTTCTGGACACAGCCCAATGACTTATCCTCGAGGGTGGTTATCCCCCCCGCTTTATTTCCGGGACTCGGGTTCTCATATACCACCTGACCGTGGGAGATAAAATACTGTTTGAAATTATCCACCATACTGACCGCCCTGTCAAAGGTCTCCGCATCCACGCATCTGTTAAAGAGAACTGACTCCGCGCCGAACATCTCCGGTACCTCAGTCAGCACGGTTGAGCCTCCCATGGCTATCATCCTGTCGGAAAACCGTCCCACAACAGGATTGGCGGTGATGCCTGATAGCCCGTCAGAGCCTCCGCATTTCATTCCTATGATAAGCTCCGAGGCGTCTATCTCCTCGCGGCTGAAGCTTCCCGCGTACTCCGCGAGCTCCCTGAGGAGCCTTTTCCCCTCTGCGGTCTCATCCTCAGACTCCTGACAGGTAAGGAATTTTACCCTGTCGCCGTTCCATTCGCGAAGCGCCTCCTTGAACTGCTGCGAGGTCAGATTCTCACAGCCCAGCGAGAGAACAAGCACCCCTCCCGCATTGGGATGCTGAACCAGCGCAGCGAGCACCTTTTTGGTAGTCTCATGATCATCGCCCAGCTGCGAGCAGCCAAAGGGATGTGTCCAGGCATACAGCCCCTCCACAGAACCCTTTACCAGCTCCTGATTCTCCTTTGCCAGCCGCTGTGCTATGGAATTCACGCAGCCCACGGTGGGAATGATCCACAGCTCGTTCCTTATCCCCACCTTTCCCTTTGTGCGCCTGTAGCCCATAAAGGTCCTTTTTGCCGCTTTACAAACAGGAGATGAAACCGGCTCATAGATATACTGCGCTTCCCCGGAGAGGGTGGTTTTGACATTATGGGTGTGGACGTGAGCTCCTGCGGGGATATCCTTTGTAGCACAGCCTATCCGGTAACCGTATTTTACCACTGCCTCCCCGTCCGCTATAGCTGTCAGAGCCAGCTTGTGTCCCCTGGGAATATCCTGCATGACACTGATCTTCAGATCTCCCGCTTCAACAGTCTCTCCTGACCTGATATCCTCAAGTGCCACTGCTACGTTATCGAGTTCGTGTATCCTTATTATCTTCACAGTTTCTCCCCGCTTTATCTCTGATCCCGACTCCGGAAGGCCTGTAGATATACCGTTCCGGGCTTGTCTGCCCGTATCTTCTCTCACTCCTGTATCTTACGCATTGCCTCATACATACCAAGCTCATCGATGAGGGCCAGATCCTTCTTCACCGCCTCGGCAAAGCCCGGCAGGGCTGTCAGTGCGCCGTCCCACATCCTCTCATTGCCGATGATGGCATCCGCAAGCCTGTCATTCGGTGCGTCCTTAAGCTCAAGAAACGCCTCCAGCACCCATTCATCGTCTTTTATAAGGAAAGAAGTATCACCCCTGCGGGCTGTCAGCGCTCCGTCCTTAAGCTCCTCCCCCTTGTGATAGAACTTCAGGAATGCCGCAAAGGAAAAGGTGAGAACAGGAGGCAGGGACTTCTTCTGTCCGTAATACTCGACGACAGTGGGCATGACCCTGGCCTTCCACTTTGAAGCGGAATTGAGAGAAATGGATAACAGCTCGTGGTCTATAAAGGGATTGGCAAACCTGTCGGTCACAGCCGCGGCAAAATCCAGCTTATCCTTTTCCTCCAGTCCCGTGAGAACGGGGATGATCTCGTCATAGAGCGCCTTGTTCATAAAGCCCTTTATCACATCATCCTTCAT
>JAILGA010000160.1 GCA_024697225.1 Lachnospiraceae bacterium | reverse complement strand
GGATCCCCAACCAGGCCAGATGATGCTTTAAGCCCGTACCTCTCCACTGCTCCCGGAAAACGCGGGACCAGTTGAAGATGTACCAGTTTGGCTTGCGTGCAGTCGATGCCGTTTCAGTATACTCCGGTGCATCATCTTCCGGAGTGTTGATTTCAACCTCTGGCAAAACTCCTTTTCGTACAGCGGCGCCACAGTTCACACAATACTCATCGCCGACATCAATTCTGGCTCCGCACTTACTGCAAAACATTATGACCTCCCTCAGAATCTTTTTTGTTTTGCTGTATCATCGCAATATACCAATCTCGCAATTCCCTACTTTCTTTAAATGATCTCGCTATCTTTACCGAAATGAATGCTGCAACCCCCGACACTAGCAGTATGAATACATTCAATAGAATACCAACCATCAAACCGCCTTTTTGCGATGTACTTAAGGAAACAGAGATAGACAGAACAGAAATGATCACCGCAAAAACAGCCATGACTGCAGACATCCAGCAAATCATAGAATCACAACTCGCATATGACTCCTCTTTTATCACTTTCACGATCTCCAGTTCTTGCTCATCAACACAAGGCATGATCCTATCGACACCTTTGCCCTTATTCTCGTGCTGTTTTGGATTCTTCTGTTTATCCAGCTTCTTACTTTTTTCATTAACAGATTTTGTAATGCTTTCTGCCTTTTTCCCCAGCATTAACCTTATGTAATCTTCCCACATCTTTCATTTCTTCCTTTTCCCGATAGAGATTCACAGTTTATACCCGCATGCCGTGCAGAACATATCGCCATCCTCCAGAGTCGAGCCGCATTTCGGGCAGGTGTGTCCCGCTCGCACGACCTCCGGTTCCAAATCTCCCTGCTTTACTCCGCACTTGTTACAGAAAGCGCTGGCGATCGGCAGTTCAGTCCCGCAGTTTTCACATTTCCGAAGTCCCTTTGATGCGAGCTTGCGTTTATCCAGCATCACCAGATCCTGATCAGCGCTGGAGATCTCAGCTAACAGATCCTCGTACAGACTACCGGCCGCTTTTTTTCCCGCCCATTCCTTATAGACCCTGTTACCAAGCTCCATAATGGCTTTTGAGCGTCTGGTCATGATCTCGCGACGTTCTTCCTCAAACTGTTTCTCATTATTCCGGTCAACTGTTCGATCAGATGCGCCCTTTTTCTTTGCCGGTACATATGCGTTCTCATTGACATCAAAGAGTCCCATCGGTCTGCTCTCCTTTCTCTCAGATCCATATCTGTTATCACAATGTGCGACAGGATGCATCAAAAAACCCACCAGGCGACTTCCGGTTATCCGAAAGCTGCCCGATGGGTACTCTTTCACTAATGATCCGTCAGGATCAGATCATCTGTCTGTCTGTCTGTCTGTCTGTCTGTCTGTCTGTCTGTCTATGAACATGGTTTGTTCCACCTTATCCTGAATCTAACTGCTTCTAATCATACCACGTGATGACCGTGAATACAAGTCGGCTCTCACGCCTGACAATATCAGAAAAGGTTTCGACTTTATACATTTTTCATTTGTTCTTTCAATGGATCTGTGCTACTCTATGAACATCTTGATCTTTACTGTCTACACGCGATATTCGCTGCGTCACTGGGACGATCCGTTCCAAAATGCTTCATGAATCCATACCTGACCGCCGATTCCGCAAACGTTTTTTCAGTCATTCTGTCAGGTACCATCACCTCTGCGAGGCATATCTATGATAAAGCAAAACATGCCCAAGGCACTGATCCAATGGCATCCCGCCTTCTGCTCTGCCATGGAACTGGATCTGTCGGACGCAAATCCGGATTCCTGTCTGATTTTTGAAAGAGAACATACATTGAATAAGGCTCCGCTTCAGGTTGATCTACTAGTCACCAGAGAGGATTCCGCCCCTCTTCACGGCGAGATCGGCGAGTACTTGCGGCGTTATAACCTTTTTGAGTTCAAAAGTCAACATTCTCAGTAGTCCATAGATGCCTACTATAAAACTATTGCTTTTGCCGCCCTTTTCAAATCTTACGGAGACTCAGAAAATGCTATCTCCGCTGATGATGTCACGATCACTTTTGTCAGATATACAGCCCCGGTTAAGCTCATGAAATATCTGAAGACAAATGGTGTAGAAATCATAAAAAAGCATTCCGGCATCTATCATTTATGCGGTTCTCTGTTTTCCGCACAGATACTGGTCCTCAGGGAACTAAATCCGGAGCAGCATCTATGGTTATCCAATCTCTGCAGCCATCTGTCGGCAGAACAGCTCAAGCGTATAATGCAAGCCAGGAGCCGGATCGGCGATATTTCTTCAGGAAAAGAGCAACTTGTAAACTCTGTGTTTGATGTTATAATGAAAGCCAATGAAGGCTTTCTTCTCTCACTGATCAAGGAGGACGAAACCATGCCTGAATCCATCCGCGAATACTTCCATGTCGATGAACTGGAGGCCACCATTGCCAGCCAGAGCGAACAGCTTGCCAGTCAGAGTGAGCAACTTGCCAGCAAGGATGAACTTCTTTCCAATCAGAGCGAGCAACTTGCCAGCAAAGATGAGCTTCTTGCCCGGTACGAGGCTCTGTTTGGTCCGCTGCCGGAATGAAATAGTTGATGATCAAAGACAGTCTGTCTCTTTTTCCTTCTCCGACCGCGGCCTGTAGTCAATATAGACCTCGTTTCCGGGGGCGGACGCGGTTTCCTTCATAAACGCATAGACGCTGTCACGCAGCTTTGCCTGTGCCTGTTTGGGCGGCAGGCTAGAATCCGGATAGAACGGTTCTGAGAAAGTGACCGTCATGGCGGGACGCTTTATAAAGCGAAAGACGCCTCTGCGCTTCCGGTAGGTTGTCACCATGGCCACTACGGGGACATTTTCCTTGACCGGATACCGGAAGGATGTCGCCGGAAAGCTCCGTATCCCCGTGTAGAACGGCCAGATATGCGCCTCGGGATAGACTGCTATGCAGCTTCCCTGCGCGATGCGTAAGGAGATCGAGCGCAGAAAGCCCGGCAGCCCGGAAGCTTCCGTGGGAATCGGGATCGCCCCCAGCATCTGTACGACATTGTGCAAAAAGGGGATCGATACCGCATCCGCATTTGCGATGATATAGGCACGTTCCGGAAAAACGGACAACGCCGGCACGAATGCGTCCAGATACTGCGTATGGTTGCCGTACAGGAAAAATCCGGTCTTCCGCAAAGGACGGAGGATCCGGCGGTTTTTAAAACGAAGCCCCAGATAAAACCTGGCGACAAAATAGACGATTGGAATCGCAATCACATAATACAGCAGATAAGCGGCAGAATTCCACAGGCCCGATCTGTGCAGATAAGGGTACTTTTTTCCGATCCTGCGTTTGCGGATCGAGGTCTGCGCGAAATCATCGTTCTGCTCGTCTGTGTAGTAGATCACGCGTTTGACGGACATTTTCTACTCCTCTTTCGGGGAGCTGCCCATAGCGACCGCGTCCCTGTACATCTGTTGAAGACTGACAATGCTGTTGCGGATATCATACTGTTCTCCGGCACTCAAGTAGCGCGCGGCCTCCTTTTCCCGTCTGCCGTCATCGGAAAGCCAGTGATCGATGCGTCTGGCAAGTTCTTCGGCATTCTGCGCGGGATATAGGCTCTGTTCATCAAGCGCGAACTGTGATGTGGCGGTCAGCTTCCCCTCCGCAATGACCGGTACCAGCCCCGTCCGGATCGCCTCCATGCAGGAAAGCCCTTCCACCTCCACCACAGCGCAGTGGATGTAAAGATCAGCACGCGCGTACAGCGCAAGCAATTCCTGAAGGGAATAAAATCCAAAGACAGGGGGATATTTCAGGATCCCTTCCCGGACTAGCTGATCCGCTTCGCTCTTCAGTTTTGCTTCGATGGGGCCTCTCCCAGCCAGTATCAGCCGGATCCTGTCTGCGAAAGCCGAATAGCGCATGGCACGCAGCAGTGTGATCTGATCCTTTTCTACAGAGTATCGCCCCGTGGTGATCACATTGTAGACGCCGGGCTCCTTTTCCGCATCCGGCAAAGGCTCGGCGGTCGTCGGGATCATGCCGTTGGAGATCACCCTGAGTTCGGGTCTGAAATGCCACCTGACAAGGCGCTGTCTCACATTTTCGGTAGGACACTGGATGATCCTGCAGTGATTAAAGACCGCGTCCCGCCAGAACAGCATGGTCGTCTGATTGAGCGCGGGATCCTTGCCCAGATGGATGGAGGAATAGAGGTTTTCCGGGTGGAGATGATAGGTGGCTGTGAGCGGTTTCTGTTCTTCCGCGGCTATCCTGCACACATGGATCTGCAGGAAAAAAGGCTCCTCAAGGTGGATCACATCCGCCCAGCGGACCGCTTCCCGTATCACATCATCATCGGCTTTCGCGAAAGAATACCCCTGTTTATGGACCAGTCCGTCAAAGATCGGGATCGTCTTGTCTTTCAGCGCATAGTCCGGCTGCTCTCCGTCCTCTCCGTACTGCGTCAGCAAACGCACGTCTTCCCCCGCTTCCCGCAGATACTTCACTGTGCGAAGGCAGGAGGCCGAAAGTCCGTTACCCTTTGCAAAAGCATTGTTCATGACATAAAGGATCTTCATGAACGGTCACTCCCTGGTAGTCTCAATTTCATGGTTATGTCCTAGTACAGCATAAAATAAATAATTGACAATTACACGCAACTGTGATATCACCATTTCAGGAGGATGATATCATGTCGAAAAAACCTTACAGTATAGAACTTAACGATGATGATCGTGTATATTTATTATCGTTATCCAAGAATCGCACGACACAGGCACAAGTAGTTGATCGTGCCAGAATCCTTCTTCAGAAGGAAAAGGCGATTCCTGATAAACAGATAGCAGAAGGCCTTGGTGTTGCTGTA